>JAFQOX010000104.1 GCA_017412045.1 Clostridia bacterium | reverse complement strand
ACTCGATATGAATGCGGCAAAGGAAGCATTCGCGGAGTATTTGAACGACATTACGCTCGATGCCGACCAGATCTATTTTGTCAATCAGATCGTCGAATACGTCGTTCAGAACGGTATGATGAAGGATATGTCCGTTTTGCAGGAAGCGCCGTTTACGGATCGCGGCAGTATCGTTGAGATATTTACCGATCTTTCCCTCTGGCTTGGAATCAAACGCATTATCGACCGAATCAATGCCAATGCGGCGGCGTAAGGACAAGTAGAAAAACATCAAAATAATGCCAAAAGGATGGTTCTCACGAGCCATCCTTTTTCTTCTGCCATGATATCTTAAATCAAAACCGTGAGAAACTTGTCAGATCATTGACGGACAAACAGAATGAAATGCTTGAAAAATACGAAGAAACCATGAATGAAATGTATAGTGTCACCGAGAGCGATGCCTTCTCCTACGGATTTAGACTCGGAATACGACTGATGGTAGAATCCTTCCTTCTGCCGATTGGAGAGGCTGAGGATTTATAAGAAGTGGCGTCAAATGCCATTATGAACAGGTCTGGACAAAACCGTCCAGATCTCTTTTTTATGCGCCGAAGGGCGCATTTTTTGTTTGCAAGATTTTTATTTGAAAATATTTCGTAAAACAGGGTGTACAAACCTTCGATTTTTTTCATATAAGTGCGGTGACAATTTTTAAAGCTGATTTGTTGACAAATTGTAAACAATTTGTCAAAACACCCCATAAAAGCCCTGTTTTTTTTGGGTATAGGTGAGGAGTAAAAAATTTTTCAAAATTAGATTGGAAATTTTTAAAAACCTACTTAAAATGGGTTGCCAAAACTATGATTTTTTTCATATAGGTAGAGGATGTTTTTTATAAAACCGTAGTTTTTGTCTATATAAGCGATAAACGCAAGGTTCTCTCCTTTATCCGAAAATCATCGGTCAAGTTATACCCGAATTTTTTTCTTGAAATTTTTTTCAAAGCTGGGAACATTTCTCTTTCGCAATGTCGGGGTATTGATAGCGGGTAATGCTTGCATGAAAATTTCTGAAAAATTATAATTATTTTTTCAGCGAACCCTACAAAACGGCTATTTTTTGTCCTTATAAGTGAGGGGTAATTTTCAAAGTCAATTTGTAAACAATTTGTAAACAAATTTGAAAAATGGGGTCTCAAAACCCCGATTTTTTTCATATAGGTGAGGGCATCAATTTTTCGATACAGGTAGCAAAGAATCCTCGAAATTATTTCTTGAAAATTTTTTCGTAGTCAGGAACATTTCTCTTTCGCAATGTCGGGGTATTGATAGCGGACAATGTTTATATGAAATTTTCTGCAAAGAATTTATAAACCTCTCTCAAAACACCCTAACAAAACCATGATTTTTTGGGTATAGATGAGAGCATAAATTTTGACACGCAGGAGTCAAAGAAAAAATTCGAAATTGTTATCCGAAACGGATTACATAAATTTTTATGAAAGGACGGTGATTCCATGAAATCATCAATTATCAAAAACAAGGACGAGCTTCCCATGTTCATGTCAGTTCAGGACATGATAGCGCTACTCGGACTATCCCGTACCAAAGCTTACGAGCTCGTAGGCAAAGAAGGCTTTCCAAAGCTAAACATCGTTCCCGGGCGCATAATCATTCCCAGAGACAAGCTTTTGGCATGGCTGGATGAGAATACGATTTATACGATCGGATGAAAGGAGGTGAGCATATGGCATACAAATTAACACCGGCAGAAAAAGAGACCATCTTTCTCTGGAGCGAAGCGGACGACATCGTTCAGATCACAACCTACAATCGGCATCTGATCAAACGATTGCGTGACGCACATGAAAGATCGCCCGAGCTTTATCAATTGAAGGGTCCCGATTGTTACGGCGGTTTCGATGCAGAAATGCCGAGAGAGTTGTTGCAAATAACCTTACGCCAACCGATCAGCGAGGAACGCCGAGCGGAACTTGCAAAGATGGCTAAGGAACGCTTTTCTCTCAAGGATGAACAAGAGGAATCCGAGACACCAACGTGAGGCAAGGCAACAACACTGTCCTTCCTTGCTTCGCATAAAATCGCTCGAATCAGTCAAGGCTTTTGGCGCTGAAAAGAGGATATTTACGTTCATTCAAGAGCGCAAATAACAGATATACAGAAAGTGGCAAAAGCACGGAGGCTGATTTTCTATAAGCAGGATAAAGACCGTAACTCATACGGCCGTTTCACATCGCACGGCAACGCCGAGCGAACAAAGATTTAAGCAAAAAAGCGAGGTTTTGCGAGCTTTCGAAAGCTGTTAGAGATTGCCGTCATTCAGCCTTTGTAACTCGCGTATCTCGCCCTATTGAAAATTGTATCTCAAAATTGGATTTTCCTTGTGTTTTGAGACATTTTCGTAACTCACGGTTGTAACTTATCAAAAATTACAAAAGAAAGGAATATTTTTACTATGGAACAAGAAAAAAATTCAAATGAAGGAATGCCCGTCTCCAGTGTTCGTTTACGTAAGGATCAATGGGATGATTGTGATGAATATACTAAAAAATTACAGTTGAAATCTCGCAACCATTTCATTCGTGATGCCGTTGATTTCTATATTGAATATCTGAAAAACAACAATTCTCAACGATTTCTTACCCCTGCCTTGGAATCCGTTATCGCTTCCAAGGTGAAGGATAGCGAGGATCGGATTGCAAGAATGCTGTTCAAGTTGACGGTTGACATGAATTTTCTGGCACATGTAGTGGCAGATACCTATAAATTCAATCTCGACGCTCTCGACAAACTGCGTATTGAATCTATCCAAGAGGTCAAGTCAACCAACGGCACGCTCACAGCCAATGATATTTTCAAGAGAAAGTAATGGCTTATTTACGATTACAAACGCACGGAACGAAGATAGATACGTTCCGTGCCTTGCCGTTCAGAAAAACGGCATATTTCAGCGGTATACACCGCACAGAAAATCCGAAAATGAAAGGAAATATTTCAATGATAAACCGAAAGGCACTTTGATAACAAATTGATAACGATTCGAAAAAACGCTGGATATTGTCTCGAACATGTGATATGTTTGTGGTACAAAAGCAAATCCGTATCAAAAACAAATAATTTGAACGCAATTCAACAGAAAGGAATGATAAATTTATGGCAAAACGCAGACCGCAAGGTGAAGGTACGATCCGCAAGCGTCCCGACGGACGATGGGAAGGACGTATCATCATCGGACACAAAAAGGACGGAACACGGATCTATAAATCGGTGTTCGGCAAAACACAAAAGAGTACGCTCAAACCGCTTCATCAGCTGATCGACCTATACCGTGACGTTGACCTCACGGAAGAATGCCGAATGACACTCGGCGAATGGCTGGACAAATGGTTGGATGAATATATGATATTCTCCGTTAGAGAAAGTACGTTGGAAAGCTACCGTGGTTTTATAAACAATCAAGTCAAACGGTTTATAGGAGATAAACGATTGTCATCCATCACGACAGCGGACATTCAGAAATTTTATAATAAAATCAAAAAAAGCGGTAGAGTCAAACCTTCACGGGACGGAAGCTACGAATTGGCTGACAGTGTGGTCAGAAAGATTCATATGATGTTGCACGAAGCCTTGGATGTGGCCGTGAAAGAGCGATATATCGTGAGTAATCCCACGAATGGTACGACGATTCCAAAATGTAATTACGCGGAAAAACAAGTGCTCGGAGAGAACCAGATTGATGAGTTTCTCGAGATGTTAAACAATTATCCCGATTGGTATGACTTCTTCTATATAGAATTACTGACGGGACTTCGCAGAGGCGAGATATGTGGACTCAAATGGAGTGACATGAATTTCGACGAGGGCAGATTGCATGTGCAAAGATCGGTGAACAACAAGAAGCATGGCGGTATCGAAATCGGAGAAACCAAGACCGGTAACGGCAAGCGAGTCATCCTTCTACCTCCGAGCGTCAAAGATATCTTAATAAAAAGGAAAGAAAACGCCATCTCGGATTGGATATTCTTCGATTATCAAGAACCAAATCAGCCGATACACCCCGAATCTGCGTATCGGAAGTTGAAGGTTATTCTCAAAAATGCAGGACTTCCGCTCATCCGATTTCATGACCTTCGGCATACGTTTGCAACTCACGCGACGAAAGGCGGTGTCGATCCCAAAACATTGTCCGCTATTCTTGGACATGCCAATGCGAGCTTTACACTGGACACCTATGCCCATGTAACGAAAGATATGCAGAAAAATGCATCCGTTGTTGTGGGCAATATGATGAAAAATATAATGATAGAGAAAGGATAATCAATATGGCAAAAACAAAACGAGGTGACGGATCTGTATTTGAACGTAAAGACGGACGTTGGGAAGGCAGAATCGTCGTAGGATACAAAGAAAACGGCTACGCCAAAACAAAGAGTGTAACCGCAAAAACGAAAACGGAATGTATGGAAAAATTGAAAAAGCTCCGAGAGGAATGCGGCAGACGATCGGAACGCATTCATTCGGAAATGCCGTTCGGAGATTGGATTGACTTCTGGTATCAGAATTTTTCCAAGCCTAATATTCGCCCCAGTACACAACAATGCTACGAAGGACGTATTTATATACACATTATTCCTGAGATCGGAAATATTCCGCTGTGTAAGCTGACACAAAACGATCTTCAGCAGTTTTATGCCGGACTGAAAAAGAACGGCAGAAAGCGAAGCGTTAAACAATTCGGAGAAGGCTTGTCCGATAGAATGGTGCGCTCATGCCACACCACATGCCGAACCGCGCTTGAAAAAGCGGTATCGGAAGGCTTGATCAGCAAAAATCCCGCTGTTGGATGTAAGCTGCCTCCGAAAAAATCGAAAGAGATGCAGGTATTGACACCGTCTGAAATTCAGAGATTTCTTGTCCAAGCGAAAAATGAGGGATACTATGAAATGTTCCTTCTGGAATTGACTACGGGCATACGTCGTGGAGAGCTTACGGGGTTGAAATGGCGTGATCTGAACTTCAAAACAGGAGAATTACACATCTCACGTCAGGTGAGTTATCTGAACAAACAACTGATTGTTTCGGAGCCTAAGACGAAATCCTCCATCCGAACAATCATCTTGCCTCCCGAAATGCTATCGCTCCTTGCAGAACTGAAGAAATCGGCAGAGAATGAATGGATGTTTCCATCACCCATCCACGAAGGCGAACCGCGAAATCCATCTTCAATCTATGATAGATTCCGAATTATTCTGGAACGGGCGAAGTGCAAACGCATCCGATTTCACGATCTTCGCCATACGTTTGCGACGATGGCACTGGAAAACGGTATGGATATCAAAACCTTATCCGCGATCATCGGTCATGTCAGCGCCGAAACCACGCTGAATATCTACAGCCATATCACCGACACCATGCAACAGCAAGCCGCCGTGAAGATCGACCGCGAAATCGGCGGTACGAACGCTCAAATGCCCGAACCGATACTGCCCGAGGAAAACACTGCAGAGCAGTTAAACGACGAACCGAAGCCGATGTTTGAGCCGTATAAAGGCAAGATCAGAAAGTCCGGCACGGGTTGCGTATATCAGATCAACGATTCGCTGTGGGAAGGAAGCTTCTATCCGAGAATGCCCGACGGTAAGCGAAAAAAGTTTAATATCTACGCCAAGACAAGGGAAGAGTGCGAGAAAAAACTGGAAGCGTTCATCGAAGAGAAGAAGGCTGAAATCAAGGCGGAGAAGGAAAGACTCAAGCAAGAGAGTGCGTAAAATAAAGAGCGGGCGACCGTGATGGTCGCCCGTCAATATTTGGTATGCGGTAGGCAAAGGAAAATGTAGTTACTCTTCGGAGTTGCTATTGTGTTCACCCAATAATGCAATTTTATCGATTGATAAAAGCTGCGTTTCTATTGGAGGAAAAACACTTTTAATTTCATCTGGAGATTTTATTGAAGCATATACTTCCATACCCTTGCTCATCCAATCTGTCAAAAGGTTAAGAGAATTTTTCATGCGCTCAAAATCCTCAGGATTTTGTATATCGTATTGTTTGCAAAGCTCTTCGGAATGTGCTTCTATTAATTTCTTGCCGACGGTTTCGAAATCTTTTTCCATTCGTTCGATCATATCATTTCCGAGTTTTAAAGAGCGAACTTTTTCTACTTGTTCCTTTGTTGTTAGATAATGTGATCTGATACTCACAGCTTTATCGACTAATGCTGCAACCATATTAAGAACCGTTGCAATCGCGGCACCGCCAATAACAAAACTCAACCATATCGAACCAACATCAACAGCAGAAAGTGTAATGGTATTATCCGTTTGAGAAAAAAGAGGACAGTTGGAAAAGATTGTATTCAAATCTTTTGTGCATTTACTAAAATCAGAGAGGGATAATTGAGGGGGCATTTTTATATCTATTCCATTTACGTTTTGAGAATAATTGAGAGATTCAAACAGTTGTGTGATAGTGATTACTTTATTTAATAACTGATGATATTCTGCTGTTAGATTGTTTTTTGCACGCAGGTCTACATTTATTTCTATTGTGGGTTGAGTAAAGCCAACAGATGTTTTCCGTACTTCCTCAATGTTTGCGGATAAAGATGTTATTTGTTCTAAATCATGCAATAATCTTCTAACGCGATCAGCATTAGATAATTTGTAGTATGTAATATTTCCTGGTCCCTTTTTTTCTTCAAAAGCAAGGTCGCACCAAGAACTTTGCACATCTTGACAAATAGCGTAAACTTCCTGTAATCTCATAATATTTCTCCTTTGCAAATATAACAAATTCAATTATATTATACCATTTTTCAACATTAAATCAATAATAATTTTCTAAACTAATTAGAATCATTAATATATTGTTAATATATTGCTTTAAATAAACATGCCAAGCTATATGATAAAAAATATAGTCAATCATCGTGGCAATGATGAATTTCAAGAAACAAGTAAAGATTGGAATTAAGAAGGGAGAATCACAATAGCGATGTGATATAAAACCAGCGAGTCTGGTAATATCAAAAATCGATAAAAAACAAAAATTATTGTCGCCAGAACGGCAATTTTTGTGGTTTTTTCATCGACGGCGGGATCATACAGAGCTAATTCATAATATTTATTTTTCACAAAGTAATACACGTTTTTTACCGAAAACAAAAAATGATAGCACTGACCAAATGGTAGGAAACGCGAAATATAAAAATTCGTTAATAAAGTATTCTTCCATATATTATCCTATCAGTATAATATAGCCGCAAAGTATTGCTACCTTGCGGCTCCAACTGCGGTCAAAACCGCGATTTTGGTCGGAGTGACAAGATTCGAACTTGCGGCCCTCGCATCCCAAATGCGATGCGCTACCAACTGCGCTACACCCCGAATTATAAAATATGAAATTTTGTGATTTTCCGTAAGTGGTCAAATCTGTGGTCAAACCGTTTTTTGCGGAAAATTTTGAAATTGAAAAAGTACGGAATACACCGTATTTTCAAGGCTTTTTGGCGTCTTTGCATACGCTTTGCCTTGGAGGAACTTGCACGCTCCCAAAGCAGACGCGCTACCAACTGCGCCACACCCCGAAATATGTGATTTAATTATTTCATGTGCGCTTGAAGGCACACAACATATTTATTATATATGAGAAAAAAGCATTTGTCAAGAATAAAAAGGCGATTATCTGAAAAAAATCAAAAAAACTTGAAAAAATTTCAAAAAAGGTATTGACATTTCGGAACGGATGGTATATAATGATTAACGTCGCAGGGGATGAGCTCGAATGCCTCCTTCTGTCAGTAAAATGCGAGAGTGGCGGAACTGGTAGACGCGCACGTTTGAGGGGCGTGTGGATTCACCGTACGGGTTCAAGTCCCGTTTCTCGCACCAAGGACCGTTTCGAAAGAAACGGTCCTTTCTTTTTTGCATGACCGAAAAAATTTAAAAATTTTTTGAAAAATGATGTAACCTTTTCTCAATTTTTGCGTTATAGAGAAATAGCGGGCGTAAGAACGTGATCTGGACGGTATAACGCGCGGAACTTTTGTATAAAGGCGAGCGGAAAAGGGAATACTTGAGAAAAAGGCTTTGCTTGCTTTTGCTATGTGCGCAAGCGGTCTTTTTGGCGCGTTCGTTACAAACGAAATCAAATTATCAAGATACAGAAAGGTGTGATCATGCGATGAAAAAGATCATTACGGCTATGCTTCTGGCGGGAATGCTGCTTTCCGCGGCATCCTGCGGAAGAAACAAGGGCTCGACTCTGGATTCAACCTCCTCCTCTTCCTCACAATCCACGCAGGATACGACGAATTCCGGCGGTGAGACCGCGCAGGGCGCGACGGCGAAATCGTTCCTGCATTCCATTTACGGCGCTTTCCTCAGCAATATGGTTCCCATTTACGGCGCGAATTCCGTTGAGGATGTGAAGAATTATTTTGCGGGACCCGAGATGCAGACGGTAACGGAGAAGGATCCCGATACCGGAGAGGATTTTTCCTATGAGGCTCCGAAAAACGAGCCCGGTGAGATCGCTCTGAGCGACGGCGAAGCGCTGGAGAGCCAGACTCTTTTTCCTGCGGCTTCCGCGGACAAGCTGAAGAGCGCGGCGGTTTTCTTCAATATGCTCAATCAGAATAACGGTACGTTTGCCGCATTCAAGGTGAAGGACGAGGGCGACGTGCAGGCGCTTGCCGATATGATGAAAAACAAGATCAAGAATAATCAGTGGATCTGCGGTTTTCCCGAACGATATCAGATCATGCGCGTGGGAGACGTTCTGATTTTCTCTTACGGTCTGAACGACGTGCTGACCGTATGGAAGAACGCCGTTTCGTCCGTGTACGAGGACGCAGCCGTTTTGTACGACGAAACGCTTTGACGGCGTTTTCGCGCGGCTCCGTGATGTGCACGGGCTGCAACGGTAACTGCGGTTACTGACACGATCATATCACTGCAATGCTGTCAACGCAACGTTGGCAGTATTGCTTTTTGGGGGATGTATGCTTTTTTCCAGTGTTCCTTTTTTATATTATTTTTTACCTGCGGTGCTTCTGCTGTACGCCATCGCGCCGAAATTTCTGAAAAATACGGTCCTGCTCCTGGCGAGCCTGGTATTCTACGCCTGGGGAGAACCGCGGTACGTGGTCGTCATGCTGATATCCATTCTGCTCGGCTATCTTTTCGGCTTGCTGATCGAGCGCTTCCGCGGAACGGGCGCCGCGAAGCTTCTGCTGTTTTTGTCCGTGACTTCGTCGCTTGCTTTTTTGATCTATTTCAAATACGCCGACTTTTTCATTGCGAATTGGAACGCGGTGACGGGGCTTTCCGTACCCCTGCTGGAGATCGCGCTCCCGATCGGGATCAGCTTCTATACCTTCCAGATCCTCAGCTATACGGTGGACGTCTACCGAGGCGACGTGCGCGCGCAGAAGAATCCTATCAATCTGGCTGCCTACGTTGCGCTTTTTCCCCAGCTGATCGCGGGTCCGATCGTCCGCTACTCGGATATCGACCGACAACTGAGCGAAAGAACGCACAGCCTTGATCAAACGGCGCAGGGCATTCGCCGTTTCATTCTCGGCCTCGGTAAGAAGATTCTGATTGCGGATGCGTTTGCGGCGTTTTGCTCCGATTTTTCGGCATCGAATGAAAAATCCGTTTTGTTTTTCTGGCTTTACGCGGTCGCGTTTTCGCTCCAGATCTACTTCGACTTTTCGGGATACAGCGATATGGCGATCGGTCTGGGTAAGATCTTCGGCTTTGATTTTCTCGAAAATTTCAATTATCCCTTCATTTCGGGAAGCATCACCGAATTCTGGCGCAGATGGCATATGTCGCTGGGCTCGTGGTTCCGTGATTACGTATATATTCCGCTCGGCGGTAACCGCGTTTCCAGATGGCGAGGGCTTTTCAATATTTTCGTCGTCTGGATGCTGACGGGCTTCTGGCACGGTGCTTCGTGGAACTTTATTTTCTGGGGGCTCTTCTTTGCCGTTTGCCTGCTGATCGAAAAGCTTTGGCTTCTGCCGTATCTGAAAAAGGCGAGAGTCTGGAACCATATCTACGTGCTCTCTCTCGTGCTTTTCAGCTTCGTTCTGTTTGCTTCGGAGGATATGGGGACGCTTCTGTCCAATATCAGAGGGCTCTTCGGTATTGGAGGATTGCCTTTTATTTCCGCGCCCACGCTCTATTATCTGAGAAGCTATGCGGTCGTCTTTGTGATCGCGCTGGTGGGATCTACGCCGATCGTGAAAAAGATTTTGATCGCAATTCAGAAAAAGCCCGTCGGAGAAAAGGCTTTGAATCTCGTTGAACCGATCGCGCTTGCCGCTTTGCTGGCGGTCATGACGGGCTATCTGGTGGACGGCTCGTTCAGTCCGTTTTTGTATTTCCGATTCTGAGCTTGGAGGTGTAACGATGTCTGCGAAATATAAAAATATCACGCTCGTTTGCGTGATGGCAGTTCTGATCTTCGGCTTTTCGCTGTGGTGTATCCTGAAGCCGCAGGATGCGTTTTCCGACAGCGAGCGCCGCGCGCTTGCGCAAATGCCGCAGTTTTCCTTGGCGTCCGTTTTGCAGGAGAACGCGGACGAAAGCTTCATGCGTCTTTTTGAGGAATATTCGCTCGATCAATTTCCCCTGCGGGATACCTTCCGCAGGCTGAAATCCATCGCGGCGTATTATATTTTTCATCGAAAGGATAACAACGGCATCTATCTGGAGGACGGCTACGCCGCGAAATTGGAATATCCGATCAGCGAGGGCTCTCTTGATTATGCGGTCAAAAAATTCCGTACGATACGGGAGCGCTTTCTGAAGGGCACGGAGGCGAAGGTTTACGCCTGCGTGATTCCCGACAAGGGCTATTTTCTGGCAGAGCCGAACGGATATCTCTCCATGGATTACGATCAATTTTATGCGCTGTTCCGTGATAAAATGAGCTTTGCGGATTTTATTGATATCCGGGATACCTTATCCATTGACGACTATTACCGCACCGATACGCATTGGCGGCAGGATAAGCTCCCCGAGACGGCGAAAACGCTCGCCGCCGGCATGGGAACCGCGCTGACGGGCGAATACGAGGAGCGATTGCTGGAGCATCCGTTTTACGGCGTTTATTACGGTCAGAGCGCCCTCCCGCTTCCCGCGGAGGAGATCCGCTATCTGGTGGGGGATTTCATGGAGGCTTGCACGGTCTACGATCACCAGAACGGAAAGGAGATCTCCTTTTACGATATGGAAAAGGCGGCCGGCAAGGATCCCTACGAAATGTTTCTGTCGGGCAATCTCTCCGTTGTGACGATTGAAAATCCGAACGCCTCTACGGAGAAGGAAATGATCGTTTTCCGCGATTCCTTCGGATCGAGCCTGATCCCTCTGCTTGCGCAGGGCTATCGGAAGATCACCGTGGTGGATATCCGTTATATCCAAAGCGCGAATTTGCAGATCCTGCGCGATCAGCGAACGGGAAAGCCGCTGATTGATTTCAAGAACGCGGATGACGTCCTCTTTCTCTACAGCACGCTCGTGCTGAACAACAGCGGAACGCTCCGATGACGTCTGCAAAACGGAGAGGCGATTTTTTGATAAAATAACGTGAATTCGATGGGAAAACAAATTCTTGTTTGGCAGTTTGAAAATTTGGCTTTCGTCACTTTTAACAAAAGATAAGATTCCGAAAAGCCTTCCTCCGGGAGGAAGGTGCCGAGTTTACGAGGCAGAAGGAGCCCGCGTGTAAACAAGACTTTTGAAAAAGTTCTGTTTGCGTACAATTTTACATTTGCAAACAGACAAATTCAATCCCAAATTCTTGAATCGCGCACTCTCCCTCAGTCTTTTGCTTCGCAAAATCCAGCTCCCTCCCAGAGGGAGCCTTT
>JAFQOX010000103.1 GCA_017412045.1 Clostridia bacterium | reverse complement strand
GGGAGAGTGCGTAAACATCAAGTTTGATCAAAATTTTAAGTGACGCGGGCTCCTTCCGCCTCGTAAACTCGGCACCTTCCTCCCGGAGGAAGGCTTTTTAGCATCTCATCTTTTAGCGAAATTGACGAAACTGAATTTTTTCACTAACTTTATCGACAAGCTGAAACCCGACTTCGGATGAAGTCGGGTTTTTTTATTAACGTCAGTTCGATGAAAACTTGATTTCCATCGGGCTCGCGTTTGATTACATATTTTTGATAGCCTCGCCAAATTCCTTGACCGCCTTATAATATGCTTCCGGCACGGAGCCGTCCGCACGGGGCGCGATGTTCAGGAGCAGATTGCCGCCCCATTCCTTGCACACGCGGTACTGATTCATCGTGACGTCAAGATTTCTGTACTTGTCCGCGTTTCTGACGTAGGACCAGCCGCCGCCGACGTGCCAGATATGGCAGGTCTCCCAGGGCGTATCGGGCTTTTCTTTCGGGAGGTAGCACTCGTATTGCGAGCAGTAGTCACCGATGCCGAAGCCCCAGAGGCGGTCGTTGACGATCATCTGCGGCTGAAGCGCGCGCATTTCCTCGATCGTGATCACGTTCGTCAGATCATCGACAGAGCCGTCCAGCCAGAGCAGATCGATCTTTCCGTAGCGAGTCAGCAATTCGCGGATCTGCGCATTGACATACGCAATATAGCGGTCGTAGTGTTCCTTCGGCATAACGGGAAGGTCGCCCTCGATGTCGTTATGGTCGATATCCTTGTGCTTTCTGTCGGGATATTTTTCCGTACGGGATGCCGTCATGAAGGAGCGGTAGTCCTGATTGAATCGCCAATCGGGAGGAGAATAGTACAGTCCTACCTTCAGACCCAGCGCGCGGCAGGCTTCCACGTATTCGCCGACGAGGTCTCTGCCGTTCATATAGGTCTTCGTGGAAAAATCGGTCGTATCGGAGGGCCACAGGCAATAGCCGTCGTGGTGCTTCGTCGTCAGCACGGCGTAAGTAAAGCCGGCTTCCTTCGCGGCGCTGAGCCACTCCGTGGGATTGTAGTTTTCGGCATGGAATTTTTCAGCCAAAGCCCAATATTCGCGGGGCGTAACGATGCCGTTTCTCTTTTTGCGGCGTTCGGGATTTTCCATCATGCCCCAGGAAATATCCAGGTCGCCGTGTACGGCGGAAATGCCGTAATGAATAAAAAGTCCGAGCTGTACAGGGTTGAAAAACCACTGCGCATCGGGATGTGTGGTCCGTTCGATCACAATTCCTTTACCGTCATGGACGTTGCCGATGATCTCGTGCTGCTCGGCAACCGTTTTTTTTGCGCTCATAATCATATTCCTTATCGTTTTCCTTCGCGGTCCGACGGCTTGCGGCGGACGGCGATGTTCTGCGAACGGTACTTCCAACCGTTCGTCGAGGGTATTTTAGCAAATAACGTGAGCAATGTCAATGCTTTTTTTGTTTTTTTCTTGCCCAAAATCGGGCATTTGTGTAAAAAGCGGCAAATCGCGCCAACAATTGCCGCCGTATCCGTCAGATCCCGTATTTGATGCGGATCCGTTCCAGCTTTTCCGAAAAGGGCTTTGCGAAGCAGATCAGGAAAATCACGTTGGAGACCGCGTAGAGCAGGGTATGCGGTACGGAGGTCAGCATTTTCGCCAGATAGACGTCAAGCGAAAATGCCCCCGCCAGCCAGATCGCGCTCCAGACGTCCATGACCATCGAAAACGCGACTGCGGCAATGACGCCGTACGCGTACAAAAGAAAGCGGCTTCGCTTCAGCGGCGAGGCGAGCACGCCCGCGAAAAAGCCGATCAGCCCCCACGCGAGCATCTGAAAGGGCGTCCACGGGCCCTGGCCCGCCCAGAAATTGGAGATCAGCGCCGAAAACGCGCCCACGAGAAAGCCCGCCTCGGGACCGAGAAACATTCCCGACAGCATGGCGAACACCGTCACGGGCTTGATGACGGGAAACATTCTGCCCAGCACGGAGAGCGCGATCATGACGGAAACGAGCACCGCGCGGCGGCTGCCGATCTTGCGCTTTTCAAATCCGCACAGAAAAAGCGCGAGCGAAAGCAGTGCCACGGCGGTCGAAACGAACAAATGATGCTTGCCTCTGACCGCAAAAACGCCGAACGCAACGACGGCGGGGATCACAATGAAGGGCAGGACGATTTTCAATGCGCGGCGGACGCGCGCGCTTCTGATGACGATCACCGCGCGCCCTCCCTTCTGCCGTTGGCAAGACAGAGGCGGACGGCATCGTCCACCGTCACCGCATTACCGAAAAAGCCCCGTGTCATACGGCTGACGGGCGTCGTATAAAAGCGGTTGCCCGAAAAGAAGCGTCTCGGCGTATCGGTCGAGATCAGCTCGCCGCGGAAAAAGAGCGCCACGCGGTCGGCAAGCTCCGCCGCAAATTCGACGTCGTGTGTCACGCAGACCACCGCCGCGCCCCGATCGCGAAGCGCGCGCAGAACGCCGATCACCGCCGCCTTCGCGTGCGCGTCAAGCCCCTTGGTCGGCTCGTCCAGCAGAATGACGCGCGGATTCTTCGCCGTCACCATCGCCAGCGCCGTCAGCTGACGTTCGCCGCCGCTGAGGTCGTAGGGATGGCGATCCAGCAGAGGCGTCAGATCGTAGGGAAAGGCTTCCGTCGCAACGCCGAAGCCGACCAGCTCCTCGCGCACCGTATTGCGGGAAAAGGCGACGGTCACGTCCTGCGGCAAATACGCCAGCTCCCGACCGTACGGCGCTTCGCTTGCGTAGGCCTTCCACTTTTTCCCGAACAGGCGGACCGTTCCGCCGTACGGCTTCAGCAAGCCTGCCGCCACCGAAAGCGCGGTGGATTTCCCCGCGCCGTTTCCGCCGAGAATGCAGAAGCACTCGCCCTGTGAAACGTGAAAGCTCAGATCGGACAGAATATCCTTTCCGCTTTTCTCGTAACGGAAGCAAACGTGATCGAAGGATAACGCCTTTTCCTTTTCGGCGCGCTTCGTCTCCTCGGGAAGCGAAGCCGTGCCGTTACGGTAATTCTCCCGCAGAAAGGCGCGCCCCTCGCGGATGTCCAGCGGCGGCTCTCCCGTTTCCGACGAGGGGGGAAGTTCGTGGTACAGGCGGACGGCGCACGGCATGGAGAGCAAAAGCGCCTCTCTGCCCGCGAGCGCCGCGACCGCTTGCTTCGGAGGCGCGTACGTCAGAAGCGAGCCGTTCTCCAGAACGAGCAGACGGTCACAAAGGGGCAGAACCTCCTCCAGACGGTGCTCGATCAGAACGATCGTCAGCGACAGCTCCCGACGGAGCTTGTCCAGCGTGGCGATAAAGTCTGCGGCGGCGATCGGATCCAGCTGCGCCGTCGGTTCGTCCAGCAAAAGCACGGAGGGACCCGTCACCATCACGGAAGCGAGATTCAAAAGCTGCTTCTGACCGCCCGAAAGCGAGCCCGTATCCCGCAAAAAAAGCTCCTCCATGCCGAAATAGCTCGCCATCTCCGCCACCCGACGGCGAATCTCCCCCGAGGGCACGCCCATATTTTCGGGACCGAAAGCCAGCTCGTGCCAGACCTTATCGGTCACGATCTGCTGCTCGGGCTGTTGCATCACGTATCCGATCTCCTGTGCCGATCGGCGCACGGGCAGGGATTCCAACGGTCTGCCATCGAAAAGGATCTCGCCCTGCATCTCCCCCACGGGCGCGAGCTCCCGCTTCAAAAGGCGGAGAAGCGTGGATTTTCCGCTTCCCGTCGCGCCGCAGATCACGACCCATTCGCCCTCGGAAACGGAAAAGGAAAGATCCTTCAGCGTGGGTGCTTCATTCATGGCGTAGCGAAAGCTTAAATTTTTGACTGTAAGTATTTCCATCTGATGATTTCTCCTGCTTCGATCGTGCTCGGTAAGGCGGTCAGAAGCGCGTACGCGCCGTAGGTCAACAGCGCCGCCGTGTCCTGCCGAACGGTAACGATCGGATAATATTGATAAGCGGCAAAGCCGCCGAAAACGCCGTAATAAATACCGCCCCCAAGCAGTAGGATGACCGCCGTCAGCGCGGCGTCGCGTCGGTGAAAGCGGTAGATCGCAAACGACGTGCGCCTGCCCTCTCCGTATCCGCGCGCCTCCATGGCGTCCGCCGTGACGATGCCGTTCTCCAGCGCCCACGTCAGGGTGACGGAAAAAACGCGGGCGCCGCCGCGGATGCGGGACAGCGAATCGTCCGCGCGGATCGCGCCCATCGCCCTCTGCGCCTGCGCCGTTTTGCGCATCTGCGCCGAAAAGAGCGGCACGTAACGGAGCGCCATCGAAACCGTCAGGGCGATTTTGGGCGAGATCCTGCCGAGCAGATAAAGGATCTTATCGCTCGTCATCAGCGCGGAAAAGCTTCTGAACCAATACAGCATCGCCAGCAGCATGACACCGCAGACCGCGCCGTAGATTACCGCCTCCAGCGTAAAGGGATTGCCGTTGACGAAGAAAAGGACCGTCGCGCCGTTATGGGAAAAAATAGGATTGATCACGCACGCGAGCAGGGCAAAGGCGAGCATCGGCAGATGACCGCCCCGCCGTCCCGCACGACGGATCAGAAAGAGCAAAGCCGCGCCGACCAGCGCGATCGTCTGCATGATGGGATTCATGCACAGCATGGCGATCCCCGACGTCAGCGCGAAATACATAAAGACCACGATGGGATTGAATCGTTCCATACATATCCTTTCTTACGGAATATCCGCGCCCTGCTCCAGCGAATAGTGCCATACGATGCGGTCGCCGTCAGAGAGCGTATACGCGCCGCATCCGACGGAGGGAGACTCGCCGTTGACACGGTAGATCCACCCGGAAAGATCGCCGTGTTGCAATTCGTAGAGGTAGGCGATGCCGCGGATATACGCCAGCTTGCCCGAGCCGTCGTGCTCCGTGTGAATACGGTATTTGCGCGCCGCCTCGTCGAGGATGTCGAAAACGGTCTCTCCCTGCGCAAGCGCAAAGCTCGTTTCCGCGAGAATGACGCCGTCCGCGGGTACGTTCTCCCGACCCGCGATCACGTCACAGCGGATCTCCAGCGTGACCGTCCCGATGATATTATCCTTCGGCGCGTCCGCACCCCCGTAAAAGCCGTCGGGGCTCTCGATCTTCAGAACGAAAAACAAAAGGCATAAAACGGCGCCTGCCAGCGCGATCATCAGGTAATTTCCGACACGGCGGTTTCCGCGCAGGAAAAGGATCAGCGCGGCAAGGGCGGCAGCAGCGCCGACCGCAAGGCAAGCGTACAGCCGCCACGAAACGGATTCTTCTGCCGGCGCTTCATATTCCAGCCGCTGAAGCGCATCCTGACCCTCCAGACGGTACAGCGATCCGCCCGAAAGCGATGCCAGCGCCAGATACGCCTGCGCCGTCGCGCTCTCGCCGACTTCTCCTCCCGCGATATGGGAAAAGCCGCCGTCCGGATCCCGATAGGAGAGGAGCGCGTCCAAAACGCCGTTCCCGTTTTTTACAAAACGGGGATCGTCGGGCGGGAGCTTCAGACAAGCCATCATGATCAGCACCTGCGCGCAGCTCTCCGCGTTTTCCTCTCCGTAAGAGACGAAGCCGCCGTTTGCCGTCTGCTCGGCGGACAGGCGAGTCAGTCCTCTTTCGATGACCGCGCCCACGGCTTCGTCAGAGGCGTAGGGCGCCAGCGCTTGCAGGACCATCGCCGTGGCATCCACGCTGATATTCGTTCCCGTGATGGCAAAGCCGCCGTTTTCCAGCTCTGCGGAGAGCAGGCGGTCCACGATCTGCGCCGCCGTCATATCCGCGGGCACCCATCCGTTTTCAGCCAGATGGAGTGCCCAGACGAGGCTCATAATGCCCAGCTTTCCCGCGCATTCGTCCGCCGTCTGCCGTACGAAATCCGCCGTATAACCGCTCGCAAGAAGCGCGAGCGCGTATTTCTGTCTCGTCACCGCATTGGTGACGGTATGCTCGTTGACGTAAGCGACCAACGCCTTCGCGTAAGCGGAAAAATCATAGTTTCCTTCCCGCGCAAGCGCCAGAACGTACCATTCGGCATCGATGCCGATCCTTTCGGGCAAGCAACGGTCGATAAAATCCTGAACGTCCGTCGCGCCCGCCTCTCTGACGGCGTACGAGAGAAGCGCCGCCTCCGCTTCCCCGATTTCCGCGCCCGCCGAAACGGAAAACGCGGAAAAGCAAACGGCGATCAGAACCAGCAAGCCGATCCATCGAAGCTTACGCATGGCGGCTCCTTCTGATCATCACGACAAAGCCCGCCGCGGCAACCGCGCAGCAAATCAGGGAAAACGTGACGATCATGGTCGTTTTGGATGCGGTATTGACGGAAACGCGGCAGACCGCGGGCGTCAGATTTTTGGTATCCGTGCGCGCGCTGACCAGCACCTCGCCGCCGGATTCGAAAACGAGCGTCACGCTTCCGTTTTCGTCGGTCACAAATTCGGTCTCCTCGCCGTCAAAGAGGATCACCGCGCCCGCGACCGCCTCGGTGACGGGATTCCAGCTCGCGTCGTAGCCGACGCAGGAAAGCGTCAGCGTGACGGGCTCGCCAGCATTGACGGTCAGCGTCTGACGGTCAAAATAACTGTACGTATCGGAAAATCCGACCGTATCCGTATAGATATAGGCGTAGAGGTGATCGCCCGGACGGATGGGGTCGTTACAGCTCGTGCAGGAAACGTCGTTGACGAAGCAGCCGTAAGAGCCGCCGTTCTCTACGCCCCAAAGCTTCGTGATGGATCTGCCGTACTGCGTCTTTTCGGAGGAAAAGCCCTCCTTGCCGTCCCGATGATGCTCCTTATGCGCCGCCATCAGAACGTCGTTGACGGTCAGCGCGCCGTCCCTGTCCATATCGGAAAGGGAAACCTTTTCATACGCGAGCACGGGCGTTCCGTTCTGATCGGCAATGCTGACGAAAACCGCTCCGCTGAGTCTGGACTGCGCCGATACCGCGGCGGGAAGAAGTCCCGCGAGGATCAGCAAGCAGATCAGCATACCCGCTGTTTTTTTCATAATGATAACCTTACCTTTCTTTGATTTTCTTCTTTGAAATTTCCTTGAGCGGAGAGAGAAGAGCTCTCCCGTGTAAGCGGACGATCCATACGCCTCCCTTCCTTCCCGGTGAAATACGGTCGCGGCTCATACGTCATATATCCACATATCCTATATATCCTATATATGGAAGAAAAAAACTGCGCCTTTGTAAAAAAGCGCAGTTTGCTTTCGGAATTCCGCACGAAAAAGCCCGTGACGAAGCTCCGAAACGGCAGCGTTTTTCATACCCAAAAACGTATGGATTGCCTGCCGCAGAGCGGGTGTTCCGACTGGAGCAATCATGCTGTTACGGTAATGGATGTTGCGACGGATTTTCACCGAGCTTTCCCCGACTCTCTGCGGCGAACCTATTTCATTTTATTTCATTGTATCACGGAAATTCCGTTTGTCAAGAGCAATCGGAACGTCCCTTGTCGTTACGCTGTGATTCAGGAAGCAATAGCCGTCGTTCCAGCGCGCCGTACCGCCGCCCCATACGCACGGCATCCGATAAAATTCGGACGGACCGAGGCGGTGGGATTCCCCGATGGCAAGGTGGAACGGTCCCTGCATATTACGCAGATTGTTGGTCAGCGTCAGGGAGATCCTGTTTTCTCCGACGCGCAGAAGCTCGGAAATATCCTGCGTGAAGGGCTCCCACATCATCGGCGGCAGGGTTTTGCCGTTGATCTGCGCCTGCACGACGTTCCAGCCGCATTTGACGAGGTCCAGCGAAAAATCCGTGCTTTCCGCCGTGAACGTGCGGGAAACCGTCAGCGTCCCCGCAAAGAAGGGGAAGCCCTGCCTTTCCGATTTCTCCAGCGTGATCTCCGTTCTCGGCTTGCCGATGGAGAAGCTTCCCGAAAAACGGGAGGCTTTGCGCGCAAGCTCCTCGAACGCGCCTTCCGTTTCCACGGAAAAATCGCCCGTCAGATAGATCTGCTCCAGCTCCGTATCGAAGGTCAGCTTATTTTTCTCGGATTCAAAGAGCTTGCTTTTCGCCATATTTTCGTAAACGGCGGGACTCTGGTGAAAGTCCGTTTCCAGCTCAATTTGATTCTCTCCGAGCACGACCAGCGCCGTAATATCCAGCTTGCGGAACGCACGGTCACGGAAATAGCCCCTGTCCGTCTTGTCCGCCTCTCTGCCATTGACCCTGACCGTGAAAAGCGCGGGCGTTTCGCAGACGAGAAACAGGGAGCGCGGCAAATGGGAGACGTTGACGGTGTAGGTCATTCTGACGCGCGTGTCCCGCTCCCGCTCCAGCGCGCGATACATCACGTCCAGAATATACGCCCGTCCCTGCGGTTCTCCGTCGAAGGCGTAATCGCAGACGTCCAGCGTCATGCAGTTCTCCGTCGCGCCGTCGATCTGCCATACGCCGTCAAGCGGCAACGGCTTGCGCGCCGCCCTCTTCACGCATTCCCGCCGTCCGGAGTGGTCGTCGATCACCACGAGAGACTCGTATTTTCCAAACGTATGCGTTCCGTCGAACGGCGTAAGCACGCCCGTCGCGGGATCCATGATATGCGTGCCGACGGCAATCACGGCGCGGTAGGTCTGCTCGGTGCTGTTGACGAAATAATAGACGTCCATCGTATCCGTATGGCGCTCGCAATACGTAATTTCGGGGATGTCGATCACGCTGTTTGCGGGAACGCCTTCGATCTCGTCGGCGCGCAGAACGACGCCGCCGTTTCTGCGGTATTCGGCAAGCAAGCGCTCCGTATTGGCGAGCAGAATCTCGTGCTCGGGCAGAATGACCGTCGTATACGTCTTTTCGCCGATGACGAGCGAAGCGCCGTCCACGCGGGCGTGCCGTTCCATCAGGATCTCATCGCCGAGGTGGAAATTGACGTGCTTTCTCTCCAGCGCGCCGATCAATGCCATCAGAGAACGATGACAGTGGGCAATCGCGCGCACGGACGGCGCATCCTTCTGCGGCGCGTCGTCGAAAAGCGCCCACGCCGTCGTCTGCGGATGCAAAACGAGGGTATCCACGCCGTCGTCCCCCTCGGAAAGCAGCATTCCGATGCGGCTCATCGCGTCGTTGAACGTCCCGTAATCCTTCCACCACGGCTGTTGGATATACATGGCGGGCGGATAATCGCGCTTACGGAGCCCGCGGTTGGAATAGCCCTGCAAATGCTGGCAAAGCAGATTGATGCCGCGTACCATCTGGTATTCGTAGATCCATTTCAGCTCGTCGTGTCCCACGCCGTGACCGCAGCAGGCGAAGGTCTCGGAAAGCACCTGCTTTTTACCGAGCTGGCGCGCCGCCGATCCGACCTGATAGGGCGTGAGGGACGGCTCGTTATGTCTGCCCAGCCAATCCATGCCGGGAATGTGAAAATATTCGTAATGGGGCATACACGCGCCGTTGGTCGTCAGCTGGCAGAGCAAATTTTCCTCCAGAACCAAGTGCCCCGTCAGCTTCAAGCCCCGCGCATCGCAGAAATCGAAGATCTTTTTCATGAAGTTTTTGGAAAAGAGCTCCGTCACGAGCTTCCAGAACTTCACGCGCGTCCGCTTATAATCGCCGACTGCCATGAAGAGCTGGGGGAGTACGTTCAGCAGATCCTCTCCGTAGGCGCGCTTGTATTCGTCGGGCAGGATCAGGCTCCACGGGATCCCGTTTCTCGAAATTTGCGGCTCGTCCGTGAAAAAGCCCTCGAACGATGCGCCGAACCTTTCGTAATACGGCTCGTAAATTTCTCGGATAAAGGCATCCGTCACCTTACCGTCGAACGTATCCACGTAGAAGGGATTGACGTCGTAATAAAAATGAAAGCCGTCCGTGTTCGCGATCGTTCGCTCCGTATGTCCTTCGCCCTTTTCAAAGCGCAGATATTTCTGCTGATACGCGACGCCCCTGCCGTTGACGATGCCGCCGCCGAATCCGCTCGGCCATCCGTTTTCGTCGTAAGCCCACGCGCGCATATTTCTTTTTTTCGCCTCGTCGATCGAGGCTTCTACGTTGGCAAACCATTCTTCACCCATATATTCCGTTTGCAGACCGCCCCTGGCGTGCATGAAAAAGCCGCCGATGCCCGCGCCGTCCATTTCGGCGATCTGTCTGCGCGTTTCCGTTTCATCCAGCCTTTCGTTCCACGACCAGAAGGGGATCGGACGGCAGCGGTTCGGTACGTCCATGAAATTCATACGCCTTCTCCTTTCCGTACGGGCTCAAAGGGCTTCCGTCCGTCTCCCGTATAGCGGTACAGACGGATCTCGGAGGAAAATTCACCCGGCTGGCTGTGATCCTCGGAAAAGTAAAAATAGCCGCCGCCGAGCGCGATCATGCCCGTCGAACCGTAGGGGAAGCGGTAGCCGTATATACCGTTTCCGCAAAGTCCGCGCTCCCGCAGGGACAGCGTCATGCCGCGCGCGCCGTCCATGCCCGCGAGCACCCTCTCCTCGGGCGCCCGCGAGCCGTCGATGGCGTACATTTTGAAATTCGGAAATTGCTCCTTCCATCCGCGGTACACCGCGAGGAAAATATCGCCCGTGAAGGGATCGTATTCCATATTCTGCACGCCGTAGGTCGTATTTCCCGTATATACGAAAAACCGTTCCTTGCAGGAGGGAGGACCGCTCTCGTGGATATGGTCCGCGCGCAGAATATCCTCGTAAGGGACAAGCGCCTTTGGATCGTAGGACAGAATGACCTGATGGTCGTTGTCCTCCCTCTCGACGTCCCCGTAGATGCCGTACGCCACGAGCAGGCGCGTCTCGCCGCGGATCGGCGCAAACGTAACGCCGTCAATGCCCGAGCAGCCGAAGCGATGCTTGCGCGTTTCCTCCCCGCGCGTCCATTCGCAGAGATAATCCTCCGTCGGCTCGCGGAGAAAAACCGTCGTCATCACGCCGTCGGTTTCGGCGTTCATGCCGCTGCGGGTAATTTTTTCACCGTCAAACGCCGCGATATAAAAGGCGTTTTTGATCTCGCTGCGGATTCCCAGACTGTGAAGCACGCCTTTTCCGATCGCGTCGTTTTTATATTCGAGCGAAGCGTATACGCGTCCGTCCTCCTCGCAGTACGCGAGGCATCCGAGATGGCCCGTGAAGCCGCGCACGGAGCCGACCTCTCTGCCGTTCAGATCCAGCTTGACCAGCTCCGTCGTAAAAGAGCAGTAGATATACTTTCTTTCCTTATCCATGGCGATTCCCTGGATATGTCCGCCGCGGTACACGCCCGTGCGGATCACCTCCGGCAAATGGTTCATAGTGATTTCTCCTTTTCCATATATGAATTTTGATTCAAAAGAAAAACCGAGGGCATATCATGCGACTCGGTTTCTCGTTTATGATTACGTTGGAATTTGCGCAAAGCCGAACGCGCCGTTTTGCATTTGCATGATGGAAATACAGCTCCGTCTGCGATCGGTCCGCGTCATGATTATCCCGCGGCGCCCGTAGCGGTACCGTTGCCGAAATTCAGCACCGGAACCGAGCCTTCGCCGCCCATGTAGGTGGGAAGCTTGCCGTCCCACTGCTCGATCTCCTTATATTTGATCAGCTCGTCGGAGAGGCTTGCCGCGATCTTTTCGTTCGCTTCCGCTTCCTTTTCGCCTGCGTATGCCATGGCGTCTGCCGCTTTCTTCTTCGCTTCCGCTTCCGCTTCCGCCGCGAGCACTGCCTTTTCCGCTTCCGCTTCCGCCGCGATGACCGCGCGTTCCGCAGCAGCCTTCGCTTCAATATTCGCCTGCTCCTGCTGGATCTCCGCCTTCAGCTTTTCCTGCGCGGCAACCTGCTTGGCTTCGACCGCGTTGGTGAACGCATCGGAGAAATCCAGATTTTCGATGGAGGCGTCGATGACCTCGACGTTATAGACCGCGAGCTTCGCGGTCAGATCCCTTTTGATCTCATCGGAAAGCTTTTCTCTGCTTTCGATCAGCTCCTCCGCATCGTATTTGGCAATCATGCTTTTTACGGATTCCTGAATGCGGGGGAGAATGATGGTGTCGTAATAGGAGGGACCGATCGAGCGGTAGATTTCCTGCGCATTCGCCTTGTTGATCTGATAGTTGATGGTGTAATTGGTATCAACCTCCTGGATGTCGCTGGAGAAGCAGCTCATCTCCACGATCGCCTTCTGGATACGGTTGTCCATCTTTACGACCTGCTGCCAGGGCGCTTTGACGTGTACGCCCGCTTCAAAGGTATAATTCTCGACGCGTCCGAACGTCGTAACGATACCCGTATGTCCCGTGGGAATGGTCGTGATGCAATCCGTCGCAATGCCGGAGACGCCGACGACGAGGCAGACCGCCGCAACGACGAGTGCTGCCGCCTTCTGCTTGGGATAGGTACCGTGCTTGCATTTTCTCGAAGCGTAAATGAGCGCGCCGAAGGCGACGATCAAAGCAAAGATGCCAATCAAAAACAATTTCATATCAAACTCCTGTTCCGCCGCGACCGCGCGGCTGTTTTTTTCGGCTCGTCGGAAAAGACTTTCGACACCGTATACAAATATATTATTACTTTTTCGGATAAATGTCAAGATTTTGCATAAAATTTTTGACCGTGGGCAAAATATCCATATCCAAAAATTCAGAAAGGAATCCAATCAAAATGAAAAAAATCGGATTTTTCGGACTTTTGATCTTCTGGCTTCTGTGTTTGGGAATGACGGTGAACGCCGCCCTGCTCTCGCCGGCGCTCTCCGTCATGCAGGACGACTTTGAAATGATCAAAACGGGAGTGGGGACCAATACCGTCTCCTTTTCACAGAGCGATTTCGTTTCCGTGCTCGGAAGCGGGGATTTCCCCGGCATCGCCGTTCAGAGCCTGCCCGACCCGTCCGACGGCATCCTGAAGCTGGGTATGGAGGACGTCCGCGAGGGACAGATCATCGAAAGAGATATGCTGGATGCCCTGCGCTTTATCCCCGCCGAGCCGGGAAAGACGGCGGTCTTTGATTTTCTGCCCTGCGAAACGGCGTATGAAAAGCCCTTCGTCTGCACGGTATATATGCTGGATACGCTGAATTTCGCGCCGAGCGCGCAGGCGTGCACCGTTTCCGCGAAGGAAAACATTGCCGTATACGGTAGCTTATCGGCAAGCGATCCCGACGGCGATGAGATCACCTATCATACCGTCAGCGCACCCCGATACGGCGAGCTTTCCCTTTCCGCAGACGGCTCCTTCGTCTACACCGCGCGCGAGGGCACGTCTGCCGACAGCTTCTCCTATTACGTCTGCGACCGCTACGGCAACCGCTCCGAAGCCGCCGTCGTTTCCATCAGCACCACCGCCAACGCGAGCGGGATCGTATACGCCGATCTGGCGCACAGCGAATACGCGCTTCCCGCCGCCGTGCTCGCGGAAAAAGGCGCCTTCATCGGTGAAAAGCTGGGCGACGAATGGATCTTCTCGCCGGATAAAACCGTCACGCGCGCCGATTTTCTGATGATGGCCATGCGGATGTGCGACATCGACGCAAATCTGATCGCCGCCAACCAATCCGGCTTTGCCGACAGCGACACCTTTACCCCCACGCAGAACCGTTATATTTCCGTGGCGACGGGCATGGGTCTGGTCATCGGTCTGGATACGGAAAACGGACGCTGCTTCTGTCCCAACGAGCCCATTACCTCCGAGCAGGCCTCCACGCTTCTCGGCAGAATCGCGCAGTATAAGGAGCTTTCCTTCGGAAAATCCGTCGCCGCCTCCATCGACGGGGACGGCGTGATCTCCGACGACGGCATCGCCATGCTCGCATCCGTCGGGCTCGTCACGGGCGAGGATCGGAAAGCCGAGCTCACGCGCGCCGACGTTGCGCGTCTGCTCTATACCCTGACCGAAAAGGATTGACGCGCCAAGCAACGCCGTCAACTTCAGGTTGACGACGTTGCAACGATATATTTCGCTGTGCGCGGAATATGAAGTTAAATTTATTATATTTTTTCAGAAGCTTGAAGACATTGCCCGATGAAAGGACGGAGAGACGCAAAATTCTCCGTCCTTTTCAGCTTGTCGATAAAGTCAGTTAAAAAATTCAGTTTCGCCAAAAGATGAGATGCTAAAAAGCCTTCCTCCGCACATTATGCAACACGAAAAGCATTTCGTGTGCAAAACGTTAAGGAAGGTGGCACGCAAAGCGTGGTCTCCCCCGCTGATTTTCAAATCAGCGTACGCATCAGTCGTTTCACGCGCAAAGCGAACTTTGCTTCTGAAACTCCTTGCTTTGTGGGGTATCGCTTCATCAAAACAGCCATTTAGGCTATT
>JAFQOX010000102.1 GCA_017412045.1 Clostridia bacterium | reverse complement strand
GCACTTGCTCATGCGGTGAGAAAGAAACGAAAACGATCCCTTCCCGCGTCGGACACGTCCAAAGCGGCGCGTGGGAAACCGTCCGGGAGCCCTCTCCGGGAAAAGAGGGGCTGAAGGTCAGAAAATGCATCTTCTGCGGTTCGCATACCGTGGAAGAAAAAATTCCTGCTCTGCCGGTCAGTCAAGAGCCGAAACAGCAACGAATCAACGATGATTCCGCGTTGTCCGACAGAAAAGCTTCCCAAGGATTGGCATATAACATAAATGAGGACGGTGAAACCTGTACGGTTACGGGGCAAGGAACTTGCAAGGATAAAGACATCGTCATTCCCGATACGATCGACGGATACCGTGTCACGAGCATTTCCAGCGAAGCGTTCAAAGACTGCACGAGCCTTGTGAGCGTGGTGCTCCCGAACTCCGTCACGAGTATTGGCAACGAAGCGTTCAAAGACTGCACGAGCCTTGCGAGCGTAGATATTCCGACTTTCCTCACGAGCATCGGCGACAGCGTGTTCCACGGTTGCATGAGCCTTGCGAGCGTGAAGATGCCAGATTACGTCAAGACTATTGGCAACAGCGCATTCCACGGTTGCACGAGCCTTGAGAGCGTGAATATTCCGGAGTCAGTCAAGACTATTGGTACTGGGGCGTTCTCCGGTTGCACGCATCTTGCGAGCGTGTATATTCCGAACTCCGTCAAGACTATTGAAAACAGCACGTTCCACGGTTGCACGAGCCTTACGAGCGTGGTGATCCCAGACTCCGTCACGGAAATTGGCAATAGGGCGTTCTTGGGTTGCGAGAGCCTTGAAAGCGTGGCGATATCGAACTCCGTCACGGGCATTGGTTACGGGGCGTTCTACGGTTGCAAGAGCCTTGCGAGCGTGGTGATCCCCGACTCCGTCACGAGTATTGGCGACGGGGCATTCAATAATTGTACGAGTCTTACGAATGTGGCAATCCCCGATTCCGTCAAGACTATTAGCGACAGCGCGTTTCGCGGTTGCACGAGCCTTACGAGCGTGGTGATCCCCGACTCCGTCTGGAGCATTGGCAATAGCACATTCTTGGGGTGCAAGAGCCTCGCAAGTGTGACGATCCCGAACTCCCTCATAACCATTGGATATCAAGCGTTCTACGGTTGCAAGAGCCTTGCGAGCGTGGAGTATGACGGAACGAAAAAGGAATGGAAGCAAATCAAATTTGGAGAAGATTGGAATACTTACACCGCCATAAGACAAATCAAATACAAGAAGGGATTCTTCTTCTGATCCGCAAATCCGTTATACCGCCCGGCAATCCGCAAGGATACCGAGCGGTATTTTTGCGCGGAGGCGCGGAGAAATCTTTCCGTCGGGCTTCCTTTTCAGGATGGCGGTATGATCTTTTTGATGATATAAACGGAAATTTACGCATTAAAACAATCATTTATATTTTCGCTCCCATACCAGTTGCACTTCCCACGAATCGTGGCGCGCGAGCCTAAACGGCTCGCGTGCCGTGGTTCGCGTGATGTGATCGGATACGCACCCGCGCCATCAAATCGAATCCGCCAATTCGCTGAACCGATACTTCTGAACCTCTTGGTTTTGGGTGTGGCTGCAATCGGAGCTACCGGGTATCTGTACTCTGGGAATCAGAAAAAGATCAAACGGGATAATTGATGGCGCGTTCAGGCGGTCAAGCCGCCAAGGCTTGTTTGCTTCTTTTTGGTGCTTTTTCGACTCCTTGGCAAGCCAAGGAGTGCAAACCAAAGAAAAAGCACGTCGTTTCCCCTTTCCAAAGGAAAATTGTTTTGCATACTTTTGTAGAAAAGTTCTCCCATAAACAATCATTGACCGTATCACCCCCATCCGATCGGCGTGAGAATACGGAATTTTCCTTACACCTTCAAAAACCACGGAAAATAATTGTTCAAATATTGACAAGCCCCCGAAAAGGTGATATAATCCTATGTATATTTTATCCATATAACCGTATGATCCCACCGTTATTTTTGGAAAACATTATGATTGAAGCCGGCGCCGATTCCTACGACAAGCGCTCCGAGGACGAAATCATAGAATATTATACATCTCAGAAAGGTACTGAAATGATCTGGTCAAAAGAAGAAACGCTTCCAAGAGAAGAAATAGAAAGAATTCAGCTGGAACGCTTGCAGGAAACGGTCAGCCGAGTGTACGAAAAGGTCGCTCCCTACCGTAAGAAAATGGACGAAGCGGGCGTGAAGCCCGAGGACATCAGAACGCTTGCTGATCTCTCCAAGCTTCCCTTCGTCACGAAACAGGATATGAGAGACAATTACCCCTTCGGCCTTTTCGCCGTGGGCAAGGACGAGCTGGTGAGAATCCACGCATCGAGCGGCACCACGGGCAAGCCCACCGTCGTCGGTTATACGCAGGGAGACCTGAAGACCTGGACGGAATGCGTATCCCGTATCGCCTGCATGGGCGGCGCGACGGGTAAGGACGTCGCGCAGATCTGCTTCGGCTACGGTATGTTCACGGGCGCGCTCGGACTGCACTACGGTCTGGAAAATATCGGCGCGGCAATCGTGCCCTCCTCCACGGGTAACTCGCAAAAGCAGATTATGTATATGCAGGACTTCGAAACCTCCCTGCTGGTCGCAACTCCCTCCTACGCGCTCCGTCTCGCTGAGGTCGCAAAGGAAATGGGCGTCGAGCCCGAAAGAGATCTGAAGGTCAGAATCGCGCTGGTGGGAAGCGAGCTGCTGACCGATGCCATGCGTGAGGAAATGCACAAATTCTGGGGCAAGGACATCCTCATCACGTCGAACTACGGCATGAGCGAGCTGATGGGCCCCGGCGTTTCGGGCGAATGCCTCGAGCACTGCGGTATGCACATCAACGAGGACTATTTTATCCCCGAAATCATTGATCCCAAAACGGGCGAGGTTCTCCCCGTGGGCGAGCAGGGTGAGCTGGTCATCACCTGCATTAAAAAAGAGGGACTCCCCCTGATCCGCTACAGAACCAAGGACATCACCCGCCTGTTCTATGAAAAATGCAAATGCGGAAGAACCTTCTGCCGTATGGAGAACCTCTCCGGCAGAAGCGACGATATGCTCAAGATCCGCGGCGTCAACGTATTCCCGAGCCAGATCGAAGAGGTCATCCTCAGCGTAGAGGAGCTCGGACCGCATTACGAAATCATCCTCGAAAGAGAAGGCTTCCTCGATAAGCTCACCATCAGAGTCGAGCTTGCGCACGTCACGGACTCCTTCGCGGTGCTGGAAAAGATCACCGCCGAGGTCAAAAATAAACTGAAGATCATGCTCGGTCTTGACGCAAAGGTGCTTCTGGTATCCCCCAACACCCTGCAAAGATTCGAGGGCAAAGCGAAAAGAGTAAAGGACTTAAGGAGTAAATAAAATGGCTACGAAAACAATTATGCTGGGTAACGAGGCGATCGCAAGAGGCGCGTACGAGGCAGGCGTCAAGCTGTCCAGCGCATACCCCGGAACCCCCAGCACGGAAATCAGCGAATATCTCGCCGCATACGACGAGGTTTACACCGAATGGGCGCCCAATGAGAAGGTTGCCGCAGAGGTTGCCATCGGCGCATCCATTTCGGGCGTCAGAAGCATGGCTTGCATGAAGCACGTCGGTCTGAACGTGGCGAGCGACCCGCTCTATACCTTCTCGTATACGGGCGTTGGCGGCGGCGCCGTGATCGTTGTCGCAGACGACCCCGGTCTCGCAAGCTCCCAGAACGAGCAGGACACCAGAATGATCGCGCGCGCCGCGCACGTTCCCGTGCTCGAGCCCTCCGACAGCCAGGAGGCGAAGGACTTCGTCAAGCTCGGCTATGAAATCAGCGAAAAATACGATACCCCCGTGATCCTCCGCACCACCACCAAGCTTGCGCACTCCCAGAGCGCCGTCGAGCTTGGCGACAGAGTGGAGGTCGAGGACAAGAAATACGAACGCAACGTATCCAAATACGTTATGATGCCCGCTTCCGCCATCGGCAGACACCTCGTCGTTGAGGACAGAGAAAACCGCCTCGCCGAGGATGCATCCGCGCTTTCCGTCAACAGAACGGAAATGGGCGATACCAAGATCGGCTTTATTACCAGCGGCATCGCTTACCAGTACGTCAAGGAGGTCTGCCCCGAAGCCAGCGTTCTGAAGCTCGGTCTCGTCAACCCCCTGCCCCGCAAGCTCATCGAGGAATTCATCTCCAAGGTAGAGACCGTCTACGTATTTGAGGAGCTGGAGCCCGTCATCGAGGAGCAGGTCAGAGCGTGGGGCTTTGACGTCAAGGGCAAGGAACTCTTCACCCGTCAGGGCGAATACAGCGCAAACCTGCTCCGCAGAGTGCTCTTCGGCAAGGACGAAGCCGTATTTGAAAAGCAGGATGCTCCCGCGCGTCCTCCCATCCTCTGCCCCGGCTGTCCCCACAGAAGCGTGTTCTCCGTGCTCAATAAGCTGAAGATCCACGCGGCGGGCGACATCGGCTGCTATACGCTCGGCGCGGTCGCTCCTCTGGGCGTCATCGACACCACCATCTGCATGGGCGCGAGCATCTCCTCTCTCCACGGTATGGAAAAAGCAAAGGGCAAGGATTACGTAAAGAACTGGGTAGCCGCCATCGGCGACTCCACCTTCCTCCATACGGGCATCAACTCCCTGATCAATATGGTATACAATAAGGCGACCGGCACGGTCATCATTCTTGACAACCGCACCACGGGTATGACGGGACATCAGGATCACGCCGCTACGGGTAAGACGCTGAAGGGCGAGGAAACCTACGCCATTGATCTGGCGGCTCTCTGCCGCGCCGTCGGCGTTCCGAACGTCATCGAGGTCAACGCCTTCGACGTCAAGGAGCTTGAAGCCGTCATCAAGGAAAGCGTCAGCAGCGACGTGCTGACCGTCATCATCACCAAATCTCCCTGCGTACTGCTCAAGGGTCAGAAATTCCCGAACAGATGCGAGGTCGATCCCGACGTTTGCAAAAAATGCGGCATGTGCATGAAGATCGGCTGTCCCGCCATGACGAGAGGTGCGGACGGAAAGGTCAAGATCGATCCCACCATGTGCAACGGATGCGGTCTCTGCAAGAATTACTGCAAATTCGGCGCAATCAAAACGGTCGCAAAGGCTTGAAAAAGAAAGAAAGGCTTGACACAGATATGACAAAGAATATTATGATCGTAGGCGTGGGCGGTCAGGGCACCCTGCTCACCAGCCGTATTATAGGAAAAGCCGCTATGGCGATGGGCTACGACGTCAAAATCTCCGAGGTTCACGGCATGGCACAGAGAGGTGGTAGCGTCGTCACCTTCGTCAGATTCGGCGAAAAGGTCAGCGAGCCCGTGGTTGAAGAGGGTCAGGCGGACGTAATTATCTCGTTTGAACGCCTCGAAGCACTCCGTTACGCGCACTTTCTCAAAAAGGACGGCGTTCTCGTCGTCAACGACTGCCGCATCGACCCGATGACGGTCGTGATCGGCGCAAAAACCTATCCCGAGGGCATTCTGGAAACGCTCGGAAAGGACCATACCGTCCGCACCATCGATGCGCAGGCAATCGCCCTGGCGCTCGGCAACAGCAAGGTTCTCAACTCCGTGGTGCTCGGATACGCCGCAAGCGCGATCGGCTTTGAAAAGGAAACGTGGCTCGATACCATCGCAACCACAGTCCCCGCAAAAACGGTAGAAATCAATAAAAAGGCTTTTATGCTCGGATACGAAGCATAATCTTGAAGGAGATGGATCAAAATGATTTGGAATGAAGCCAAAGAATGTATGAGCAGGGATCAGATGACCGCCCTGCAAAGCGCAAGACTCGTGAAGCTCGTGGACTATATGTACCACAACGTACCCTTCTATCGCAAAAAAATGCAGGCTGTCGGTCTGATGCCCGGCGATATCAGGAGCATTGAGGACATCACCAAGCTTCCGTTCACCACCAAGGACGACCTCAGAGACAATTATCCCTTCGGTCTGTTCGCGGTTCCCAACTCGCAGATCGTCAGAATCCACGCATCCAGCGGCACGACCGGTAAGGCGACCGTCGTTGGCTACACCCGCCGCGACCTGGATATCTGGGCGGAATGCGTCGCAAGATGCATGACGATGGCAGGCGTCACCAAGGATGATATCATCCAGATTGCTTACGGCTACGGCCTCTTCACGGGCGGTCTCGGCGCGCACGACGGCGCACAGAAGATCGGCGCAACCGTCGTCCCCATGAGCACGGGTAATACCAAAAAGCTGACCACCATGATGCTGGACTTCGGCGCGACCGCAATCGCCTGCACCCCCTCCTATCTGCTCCATATCTCCGAGGTTCTTGCTGAAGAAGGCGTGCTCGATCAGGTCAAGCTGAAGCGCGCGATCTGCGGCGCAGAGCCCTGGACGGAGAAAATGCACCATGAGATCGAAACCAAACTGAATATTCAGGCGTTCGACATCTACGGACTCAGCGAGGTCATGGGACCCGGCGTGGCTTGCGACTGTGAATTCCATAAGGGTCTCCACGTCTGCGAGGACCACTTCTACCCCGAGGTTCTTGATCCCGCTACCCTCATGCCCGTCGGCGACGGCGAAACGGGCGAGCTTGCCTTCACGACTCTCACCAAGGAAGGTCTCCCGCTGATCCGTTACAGAACCAAGGACCTTACCAGCATCGATCATTCCACCTGCGAATGCGGCAGAACCAGCGCGCGCATCTCCCGCTTCAAGGGACGTGTGGACGATATGCTGATCATCCGCGGCGTCAACGTATTCCCGAGCCAGATCGAAGCGGCGCTCGTAGAGGTTGACGAGGTAACGCCTCACTACATGATGGTCGTAGACCGTGTCAATAATCTGGATACGCTCGAGGTTCAGGTCGAGCTCGATCAGAAGTATTACACCGACGAGATCCGCGTCATCGAGGCTCTGACCAAGAAGATCGCGCACGTCATCCAGCAGGCGCTCGGTATTAACGCCAAGGTCAAGATCGTTGAGCCCCAGAGCCTCATCAGAAGCCAGGGCAAGGCGGTTCACGTCATCGACAAACGTAAACTTTATTGATAACAGGAGGAATATACCATGTTTGCAAAGCAGTTGACAGTATTTATCGAAAACAGAACGGGAAGATTGGCTGAGGTACTCGGCGTCCTCAGAGAAAACAACGTCAACATTCTTTCCCTGAGCCTTGCCGATACGACGGAATTCGGTCTGCTCAGACTCATCGTTGACAACGCCGCGGCGGGAAAAGAAAAGCTGACGGAAAAGGGCTTTTCTTCTCTGCTTTCCGACGTTTCCATCATCAAGATCCCCCATAAGGTCGGCAGCCTTCAGGAATTGCTCAAGATCATTGACAAAAACGGCGTAAACATCGAATATATGTACGGTCTCTCCGTCAAGTGCGACGATGCGTTCATCGTTCTCAAGGCATCCGACGGCAAGAAGGTGGACGAAATCCTCACCGCAAACGGCGTTGGTACCATTACCTGCGAGGAGCTTGCGCAGATTTAAGGAGCGGCTTCGATGATCATTGATTTTCACACGCATATTTTTCCCGATAAAATAGCGCGGAAAACGATTGACCTTCTTTCTCAAAAGGGCGGAATTCCGCCCTTTTCTGATGGAACGGTAGCGGGACTGACCGAAAGAATGGAGCGGGCGGGCGCGGATATCTGCGTAACGCTCCCCGTTCTGACGAGCCCCAAGCAGTTCGACAGCGTCAACCGTTTCGCCGCCTCGGTAAACGCCGCTTTTGCGGACAAGGAAAAACGCCTGATCTCCTTCGGCGGCATACACCCCGCCTGCGAGGATATCGAGGGCAAAATGAAGCAGCTCCGCGAGATGGGCTTCCTCGGCGTCAAGATCCATCCCGACTATCAGGAGACCTTCATCAACGACGAGGGCTACGTGCGCATTCTGCAATGCGCGCGGGAGAACGATCTCATCGTCGTCACGCACTCGGGCGTGGACGAGGGCTACAGAGGACTGCCCGTCCGATGCACCCCCGCGCTCGTGACGGAGCTGATCCGCAGAGCGCCGCACGCCAAGCTCGTGCTTGCCCACTTCGGCGCAAACGAAATGTTTGACGAGGTATACGACCTGCTTTGCGGCGAGGACGTATATTTCGATACCGCCTACGTTCTGCGTTTTCTGGGCGAGGAAACCTTCCGGAAAATACTGAAGAAGCACGGCGAGGATAAAATCCTTTTCGCCAGCGATTCCCCGTGGAGCAGCATCGCAAACGACGTCGGCATTCTGAAGTCCTTCGGGCTCGAAAAACGAACGGAAGAGAAGATCCTTTCCGGCAACGCGAGAAAGCTTCTCGGTATATAAATAGGGAAACGGCATGAACCTTTGAAGAGATAAACGGAAATTTAGCGGCGAATCGCCGCGGATTATACATGATAGATGAATCCACAGAAAGGCACGGTCACAACCATGGGATACAATCAGAAAATGTTCGCGCTTGGAAACAAGCGCTCGATTATCAGAGAAATTTTTGAATACAGCAAGATACGCTCCGCCGAGATCGGCGCGGAGAACGTCTTTGATTTCAGCCTCGGCAACCCCAGCGTTCCCGCTCCCGCAGAGGTAAACGATACCATCCGTGAGTTACTGGATACCAAGGACTCCGTCCTGCTTCACGGATACACCTCCGCGCAGGGCGACGCAAATACGAGAAAGATCATCGCGGACAGAATCAACGAAAAGTTCGGCGTCGGCATTTCCCCCAACCTGATCTACATGACCTGCGGCGCGGCGGCTTCCCTCTCCATCTGTCTGAAGGCGGTCATCGAGGAAGGCATGGGCGACGAGTGCATCGTGTTCGCGCCCTTCTTCACCGAGTACAGAGTATTCGTTGAGAACGCGGGCGGCAAGCTCGTCGTCAGCAAGCCGATGGAAAAGACCTTCCAGATCGACGTTGCTGATTTTGAAAGCAAGATCACACCCGCGACCAAGGCGGTCATCATCAACTCCCCCAACAATCCCAGCGGCGTCGTTTACTCGGAAGAAACGGTCAAGGCGCTGAGCGAGGTCCTCAAGAGAAAATCCGACGAATACGGCAGGGTCATTTATCTGATCGCCGACGGGCCCTACAGAGAGCTCGTTTATTCGGGCGTTGAGGTCCCCTATCTGATGAATTATTACGACAATACCCTCGTATGCTACTCCTTCTCCAAATCCCTCTCCCTCCCCGGCGAGAGAATCGGCTATATCGCGGTCGCACCCAAAATGCAGGACGCGCAGACCATCTATCTCTGCGTTTGCGGCGCGGGCCGTTCGCTCGGCTACGTTTGCGCGCCCAGCCTTTTCCAGCAGGTGATCGCAAGCTGCATCGATGCCAAGGTGAACGTCGAGGCTTACAAGGAAAACAGAGATATTCTGTACGATAATCTGACCGCTTACGGCTACGAATGCGTCAGACCCGACGGCGCCTTCTATCTCTTCGTCAAGGCGCTCGAGGAGGACGCGTACAAGTTCTACGAGAGAGCCAAGGCACACGAGCTCCTGGTCGTTCCCTGCGACGACTTCGGCGTCAGCGGCTACGTCAGAGTCGCTTACTGCACCGACAGGAAAAAGGTCGTCGGCGCGCTCCCCGCATTCGAGGCGTTGGCAAGAGAATATCAGCAGTAATAAAAAGTGGGAAACGCCCGCAGGAAACCGAACTGCGCAGCATTTCGGTATGCTTAGCCTATCCAAGCTTTGCTTATATGGAAACAATGCAAAACGGAAAGGTTGATTTTGAGAAATTTCTTATGATAAATGCCGCCGCCCGATGGAAATGCAGGGCAACGGCATTTATTTTTATTGCATAGGAAATTGCGCAAATAGAACCTCGCCGTTTATATCGTTTGGATACAGTCTTAACTGCGATAGGCGAGCACACAGCTTGCAGAGCAAGCAGTTTTCCAGCGGGCGTT
>JAFQOX010000101.1 GCA_017412045.1 Clostridia bacterium | reverse complement strand
TACATTTGCAAACAGACAAATTCAATCCCAAATTCTTGAATCGCGCACTCTCCCTCAGTCTTTTGCTTCGCAAAATCCAGCTCCCTCCCAGAGGGAGCCTTTCCAGCTTTGTGCAACTTTTTATTTTTGAATTTTCTACATAGCTTTTTCGACAGTCTGAAATCCCCGAGGATTCAAAAATTCCTCGGGGATTTGTTCGTATTCAAAAACGATTCAAAGGATCATTCCGTACGCAGCGCGACAACGGGGTCCTTCTTCGCCGCGAAACGGGAGGGAATGACGCCCGCAATCATCGTCAGAGCTACGCTGAGCAGCACCAGAATGACAGCGCCGATCACGGGCAGGCTCGCACGGAGAATGCCGATACCCGTCACCGTCTGAATGATGGGATTTGCAATCAGGATCAGGATCAGCGTTACGACGATACCCATCATACCCGACGCAAAGCCGACGATCGCGGTTTCCGCATTGAAGATACGGGAAATATCTCTCTTGGAGGCGCCGATCGCGCGGAGGATACCGATTTCCTTGGTTCTTTCCAGAACGGAAATATAGGTAATGATACCGATCATAATGGAGGAAACCACCAGCGATACGCTGACGAACGCGATCAATACGTAGGAGATCGCATTGATCACGAGCGTGATCGAGCTCATCAGCAGGGCAACGAAGTCCGTATAATTGATCTCGTCGTCCTCATTCTCTACGTTTCTGTTATACTCTGCAATCAACGCGGAAATTTCATCCTTATCAGCAAAGGTGGAAGCGTAAATATTGATTGCCGTCGGAGAATCAATGTCCACGTAACCGAGCAGAGAAAGATTTTTCTCATAGGAGGAAGCGGAATGGGTTTCCGGCAGATAGATATCGAAGAATTCCAGATATTCTTTATCCGAAAGCGGCTCGGCATCGAAAAGAGCCGCCAATTCTTCTTCGCTCTTGGTCGCGTATTGTGCGCGAATACCCGCTTCGTATTGCGCCTTGACCTGCTCCGAAAGACCTTCTCTGATCGCATTCATCAGGTCTTCCTTGCTCATGGTGTCAATATATGCTCTGACCTGCTCGGGAGCAACGCCCATTTGGGTGGCGTACGCCTGTACGACCATATCCTTGAGCTGCTCCTCCGTATAGAAGGCAAGCATACCGTTCACCGTGATTTCCAGCTGATCGGCAGGCATCTGCGATTTGAGCTCGATATAAGCCTCCGCCTTTCTGCTTACGGAGAACGAGGAAAAATACGCTTTGATGAAATTGATTTTTTCAGAGTCGGACATCTTTTCCGCCTCATCCTTAAAGGGAAGTCCGTGCAGGATATCCGTTTCGGGATTTGCGAGCTGTGCCTGCACGATCTCAGACTGTACCATCTGCTCGATCGCGTACTCGGTCAGTGCCGTCGTGTAGCCGATGGAGCCGGTCATCATGGCGGCGACGCTATCGTCGTTGGGACGGATAATGCCCGAAACCTTCAGATCAATCGCCTTATCGGAATTGTAAAGATACTCGATGCCCGCCTGCGTTTTTCCGAGATCGGTATAGGTACCGTCACCCATTTTCTGATAAAAATCAGGGGACAGGATCATCTTGAAGGTCATATCGCAGATTTCCTCATAGCTCCAGCTTTCGGCGGGCGCATCCTTATCCAGCTGACCCTTCATGGCGCTTTCAAGCTCCTCCTTCATCTCATCCGAGGTCTTGAGGCCGAGAGCGTAAAGAACGATATCGCTGATCTCGTTGTTTTCATCCACGACAAGCACGATCTCATTATGAGATTCCGGCCATGAGCCGTAAAGCAGGTCGTACTGATCGTAAAAGAGATCGTTGATGATGGCACCGTCGGCATCCTTCAGCATTTCCTGCCAAACCTGATAGCCCGCAAACATACCCATATTTCCGGCGCCTGCGGGAGAGTCCTTGAAGATCTCTCTCATCAAGGTAGCAACGTCGGATTTTATGATTGTATTTTCCTTGTTTTTTGTAAAGATATGGAAATCAATGGCGTAAGAATAGTCGATCGCGCTGGCAAATTCTTTGAAGCCCGGCGTGCTTTCGATATATTTTTTGAACGCCTTCAGATTATTGACCTGAACCTCGGTATCCGCAATAGAATCCACAAGCTCGTACAGAACGCGATTGACGTAGACGGCATCCAAATCGTGCTTCACAGTCTGATCGGCGTTATTCGTACTCATGATCGAGGCAATCATGCTGGAAAGATCGAACGTTTCCTTCTGGATGCTGATCGGATAGGAGGAAAGTGTATCCTCCTGCACGCGGTTGATATAATTGGTCACGCCGTTGGAGATCGAAAGGATCAGCGCGATACCGATGATACCGATCGAGCCCGCAAAGCTCGTCAGGATCGTTCTGCCCTTTTTCGTACGCAGATTATTGAGAGAAAGTGCAAGCGCCGTCATAAAGGACATTGAGCGGTTGCGCAGGCGTTTTTGTTTTTTCGCCTCATCCTGTCCGACCGGTTCCAAGGTCGGCTCCTCATAGGGATTTGTGTCCCCGATGATCTTACCGTCGAGAATACGGATGATTCTGGTGGAATAGGTTTCCGCAAGCTCGGGATTGTGCGTAACCATGATGACCAGACGATCTTTTGCGATCTCTTTGAGCAGATCCATAATCTGCACGCTGGTTTCCGAGTCCAAAGCGCCCGTCGGTTCGTCCGCGAGCAGAATTTCGGGATTGTTGACCAGCGCGCGCGCAATCGCAACACGCTGCATTTGTCCGCCCGACATCTGATTCGGACGCTTGTTGATCTCAGATCCGAGACCAACCTTTTCCAACGCTTCCTTTGCGCGTCGGCGGCGTTCCGCCTTGGTCACGCCTGAAATCGTCAGAGCAAGCTCTACGTTGGAAAGCACGCTCTGGTGCGGAATCAGATTGTAACTCTGAAAAACGAATCCGATGGAATGGTTTCTGTAAGCATCCCAATCCGCATCCACGAACTTTTTCGTGGATTTGCCGCTGATAATAAGATCGCCGCTCGTGTACTGATCAAGTCCGCCGATAATATTGAGCAAAGTCGTTTTACCGCATCCGGAAGGACCGAGGATCGAAACGAATTCACTCTTTCGAAAAGAAATGGACACTCCCTTGAGCGCAGTCACCTTCATATCTCCGGCAGGATAATCCTTATGAATATCCCTGAGTGTAAGCATATGTCTGCCTCCTGTAATTTTAGAATCTAAATTTAAGTATAAAAGATATTCGTGAACAGAGTATGAATTTTCTACATTTTTTTGTAAAAAATTTTATTTTTCATATGTAAAGCTTTCCCACGGAATGTTCACGGGCTTTTTCTCGGAAAGAATCTCATCCACGTGCATGAGAAGAGGAAAGTCTGCGAGATCCGCTTCTCCTCTCGCCGCCCGGATCCTGACCGCTCGCGCCACGCGGACCGCAACGACGAGAGATTCCAGCGTCACGCCGTTCAGCGCGGCTTTCGCCTCGTCAATATTCATGCCTCTGCCAAGCAGAATGCCAACCAATCGCGTTCTGCCGCCGTAAACGGTCACGTACAGATCGCCCGTGCCGACGGTGATATTTTCCAGACTCCACGCGCCCTGCAATTCCAGCAGCTTATACATCTCCTTGAACGCCTGCCCGAATACCGCCGCCTGGGAATTGTAATGCAGGGGACTGTCCAAGCCGAATTCCTTCTGATTCAAGCCGATGGTCAGGGCGATGCCGAGCGCATAGCCGTTTTTCAGGGCGACCGCACTTTCGATGCCGAGAACGTCCGTCGTCACGCTGATATGATAATAATCCGTTTCCATCCACTTTTTCAAGCGGCGAAGCGTTTCAAGATCCTCCCCGCAGAAAGCGACCTCCGTCTGGTCGTGCGCCACCAATTCATAGCTCGTACAGGGTCCGCCGATCGCGTTGAGCGAAAGCTTTTTTCCCATCGCGTCCAGCTTTCTTTTCCAGACGTCGGGATAAGAAAGCAAAGTGCCGTCCTCCAGATCCATGAGTCCCTTCGTGACGGAAAGGACGGGAATCTTCGCGGGAACCTTCGGCAGAACGTAATCGCCAAACCAATCCACGCCGAAGCTGCTGACGCCGCCGATCAGCAGATCCGCGCCAGTCATCGCCGTTTCCAGATCCTCGATCTGATAATACGTGACACCGTCGGGGAAATCCTTTTCCAGCTTGGGATGGCGGTTCGTTTTTTTACACGCTTCTATAATTTCACGGTCGAGCGGAGAGCCGACGAGACGAACCTCGTTTCCGTTCTCTCTTGCGGGAAAAGCGAGCGCGGAGCCCATCATGCCCGAGCCGACAATCGTAATAACAGCCATGTGAAAAATCTCCTTCTATCTATATTATTAATATGTTAAAAAATTACATTCATTATATCACTCTCAAGCGATCAAGTCAATAAGAAAACCGTCCAAAATCGGACGGTTTTCTCAAAAATCAATCCTTTACCAATCTGCCTCTCGAGAGCTTCGCCTTATGGAAATAGATCAGCATCAGCGTACTGCAAACCAACCATCCCGCAGGATAAGACATGGAAATCGGCAAAATCGTATTGGAAATAAAATTCTTCATGACGTAGAGATACGCCTGACGGAAGCCTACGAAGGACACCAGCATGATGATCATGGGCGCCGTCGTATTGCCCGAGCCCCTAAGCGCACCTGCATAGATCTGATTGATACAGCAGAGCACGTAAAAGGGAGAGAGCCAGTGAATAAAGAGCGTACCGAATTCAATCACCGCAGGCTCCTTATTGAAAAATCCGACCGCGTATTCCGCAAAGATCATAACGGGAATCATCAGAATCACCGTGGAGACCATCGACATCAGAAGCGCGGTGCGCACACCCTTGCGGGCGCGCTGCTCGTTGCCCTTGCCGAGATTTTGTCCCACGAAGGTCGTGGACGCCAGCGCGAGTGATTGCATGGGAAGCAGGATCAACTGGTCGATCTTGGAGTACGCCGTCCATCCGCCCATAGCGTATTTATCGAAATAGTTAATGTAGGACTGTACGAAAACGTTGGAGAACGAGGTGATCGCCATCTGCAACGCCGCGGGAATGCCCAGCTTCACGATTTTTCCGAGCATATCCCCGTACAGGCGCAAATGTGTGAAATGCAGTTTGACACAGCTGCTCGTACGGAAGAGCGTGATCAGGACCAGAACGGCGGAAATTCCCTGCGCAATGACCGTCGCCAGCGCAACGCCGCCGACACCCATATCGAAGACGAGAACGAAAACCAGATCGAGAACGATATTGGTCAGAGCGGAAACGAGAAGAAAATAGAAGGGACGCTTGGAATCACCGACCGCGCGGAGAATACCCGAGCCCATATTGTAGATCAGCAGTCCCGTAATACCGGCAAAGTAGATCGTCAGATACTCCGCCGCTTCCGGAACCACGGTTTCCGGCGTGTTCATCAGCTTCAGCATGAGCGGCACCATCAGAACGCCCACGACCGTAAAGACCGCGCTGAGCACCAAGGTCATGACGATCGCGGTATGTACGGCATCGTGGACCTTATCGTACCGCTTCGCGCCGTAAAATTGTGAGATCACGACGCTCGCGCCGCTGGAGAAGCCGAGAAAGAAGCCGATCAGAAGATAGGTGATCGGTCCCACCGTTCCCACGGCAGAAAACGCTTCGTCGCTGACGTAGTTGCCGACGACCCACGTATCTACCATATTATATAATTGCTGAAAAATATTACCGATCAAAAGAGGAACGGCAAACGTAAATAAATGCTTGAAAATACTGCCCTGCGTCATATCCACGTCTTTGCGCCGTCCGAATAATTTTTTGGCTGCTGTCGCCATCGTATCCACCGCCTTCCGAAGCTTTCCGTTAAATGATGATGCCGTTCAGGTGATCCAGCTCGTGCTGGATGATCTGCGCGGTAAAGCCCGTAAATACCTGCTGCTTTTCCTCAAAAGCTCTGGTGCAGTAGCGCACCGTCACGAGATTGTAACGCGTCGCTTTTCTCGTCCCCGTCAGGGAAAGACAGCCCTCCTCCGTTTCGTACGGCAAAGCCTTCGAAACGATGCGGGGATTGAGCATCTCCATATAGGCGCCCTCGTGAAAAAAGCCGATCAGGCTTTTGCTCACACCAATCATATTTGCCGCCATTCCCACACATTCGTGCGCGTGAGCAAGCAGCGTATCTCTCAAATCGTCGGCAACGGCGATGTCGGAAGCGGTCATGGGAACCGCTTTTTTTCTTAAAAAGAATACGTCCTTCTGAATAGGCTTGATCATTTCGCTTTTCCTCCGCCATCATGATATTTGATTTATTTATTATATCATATTTTGATTTCCGATACAATAGAAAAGCGTGGAAAAACTTTACTTTTGTTCAGAATCGCTTTTGAATGACCTTGACAAAATCCCGTTTTTGGTGCATAATAAATAATGGGTATATTGTTCCCGATTTTTAAGTAAGAAAGGTTATGATCCACATGATTTTACAACCCAAGGACACAACCGTCGCCTACCGTTGCCCCGTATGCGGAGTCACCGTTCTCAGCGTTGTCGGCGCGCTCGCGCTTTCGGGGGATATGATCAAGCTGAAATGTACCTGCGGATGCTCCGAGCTCGTGATGCAAAAAGCAGATGAAGGCAAGCTCCGCCTGACCGTTCCCTGTATTTTCTGCCCCGCGCCGCACCAATACCTCGTTTCACGCAAGCTCCTGCTGACCAGAGAATTGTTCACGTTTCCCTGCGCGTATGCGGGAATCGATATTCTTTTCGTCGGCTCCAAGGGCGCCGTACTGAAAGCCATTGAGCTTTCGGACAACGAGCTCCATACGATGATCGACGATACGGAGCTTTCCGGCGTCCACGATGCCAACGAGGGAGACAATCTCTACGGTGACGAGCATATCCGCGACATGATCCTTTTCGTTCTCGGCGATCTCGCCGAGGAAAACCATATCCATTGCGACTGTCCCGACGGAGAGGGTGATTTTCTCGTCGACCAGACGCGCGACAGCGTTCGGATCTCCTGCAAAAAATGCGGATGCTTCAAGGATATTTCCTGCGCAGGCACGTCCCTGGATTCGCAAGCGCTGTTTGACTGCACGCATCTCTATCTGCAAAAAGAAGAAAATTAAAAATTTTAATATATTACGGAGGACACAAAAATGGGAAAAATTGTTTGTTTTGGTGAACTGATGCTCCGCTTGAATCCCGCAGGCTATCTGCGCTTCGAGCAGGCGAACGCTTTTGAAGCAAGCTTCGGCGGCGGTGAAGCCAACGTAGCCGTTTCTCTCGCACACTTCGGTATGAACGCATCGTTCGTATCCAAATTCCCCAAGCATTCCATCGGTGACATGGGCATCCGCGCGCTTCGCGTGGAGGACGTCGACACCAAGGACATCGTTCGCGGCGGCGAAAGAATGGGTATCTACTATCTGGAAAAGGGCGCTTCCCAGCGCGCTTCCAAGGTTATCTACGACCGCAAGTATTCTTCCATCAGCATGGCAGAACGCGCGGATTTCGACTGGAATGCCATTCTGGAGGGCGCTGATTGGTTCCACTTCACCGGTATCACACCCGCTCTCAGCGACGAGGTTGCCGAGATCACGCTCGACGCACTCAAGGTCTGCAAGGAAAAAGGAATCAAGGTATCCTGCGACCTGAACTTCCGCAAAAAGCTCTGGACCAGCGAAAAAGCAGGCAAGGTCATGGGCGAGCTCTGTCAGTACGTTGACGTTTGCATCGCAAACGAAGAAGATGCTGAAAAGGTATTCGGCATCAAGCCCGACCACAACGACGTGGAAGGCGGCAAGCTGAACAGAGAGGGCTACATCGACGTTGCCAAGAAGCTTTCCGACCGCTTCGGCTTTGAAAAGGTTGCTATCACGCTCCGCGAAAGCATTTCCGCAAACGACAACAACTGGGCTGCTATGCTTTACGCTGACGGCGAAGCATACTTCTCCAAAAAGTACGCCGTACACATCGTTGACCGCGTAGGCGGCGGCGACTCCTTCGGCGCAGGTCTGATCTACGGTCTGCTGAACGGCTTCGACTGCCAGAAGACCATCGAATTCGCCGTTGCGGCTTCCTGTCTCAAGCACTCCATCGAAACCGACTTCAACTACGTTTCCGTTGATGAAGTAACCACTCTCATGAAGGGTGACGGTTCCGGCCGCGTTCAGAGATAATATTTAACAAGAATTGTGCCACTTTGGAGCGCTCTTTCGGCATTGAGAGGGCGCTCCCCTCGCTTTTTACTTACAAAAATACAATCCATACAAGGAGAATTTATGATGAAACGTTTGCTTTGCTTCGTTCTGGCGTTTTGCATGGTTGCAGTATTGATCTGCGGTTGCTCCAAAAAGCCCGCCGACAGCACCACGCAGAATACCTCCGATCCCGCTTCCACGTCCGGCTCCACCTCCTCGTCCACGGAAACCTCCGCTTCCACCACGCTGGAGGAACCGATGAAGGAGCCCACCTCCATTCCGAAATCCATCAAAATCCTCGCCATCGGCAACAGCTTCAGCGTGGATGCCATGGAATATCTCTGGAATATGCTTGACGCGGCAGGCGTCGAAGAGGTCGTCCTCGGCAACCTCTACATCGGCGGCTGCTCCCTTGACACCCACTGGAAAAATATGAACGGCAATCTCGACGCTTATACGTTCTACTACAACGACAGCGGCAAGTGGGAAACCAACGCCAAGAAGAGCGCGCTTTACGCACTCCAGCTCAAGGATTGGGACTATATCACCGTTCAGCAGGCAAGCCCGGAAAGCGGTCTGTCCGATTCTCTCGGCAATCTCCAGAATATTCTCAACTACGTCAAAACCAACAAAACCAACGATGAAGCCGAGGTTTATTGGCATATGACGTGGGCTTATCAGACCACCTCGCACCACGAAAGCTTCCCCAATTACAATAAGAGCCAGACGGTCATGTACAATTCGATCGTTTCCACCGCGAAGGATCACGTTTCCGGCTACGATATGATCAAGGGCATTATCCCCTCGGGAACTGCCGTACAGAATCTCCGCACCTCCTATCTCGACGACTCTCTCAGCCTGGATACCTATCACATGAGTCTCGGTACGGGCCGTTACGCCGTCGCCCTCACCTGGTTCTCCTTCTTCACGGGAATCGACGCCAGATATATCGACTGGGTTCCCGCAGATTATCCGAAGATTGCCGAAGATAAGGCTGCGATCAGCAATGCCGTCAATATGGCGATCAAAGCCCCCTTCGAGGTCACGGCTTCTCCCTACACCAAAAAGCCCGTCAAAACCGTGGAAATGACGGATGCCGACAAGGCAATCATCAGCAATCTCGGCTACAATCCCGACGATTATCTCGTGCTCGACACGGAAATGACGCTCCACGCCTTTTACGCAAGTGCCAATACCTCCGATCTGATTTCCTCCAAAAATTCCTCCAATAAGACGCTTCCCTATTACGCGGCATCCAATATCTTCTCCCGCGATCAGATCCCCGCAGGCTCGATCATTTCCATCGCGGACGGCTATCAGTACCGCGCGGATGCATGGATCGGTCTGAATCTGGATACGCCCAAGGGCATCCGTCCCGACGTGACCGCCGAAACGGTCGTCGTTGACGATGCATGGTGGGGAATCTTCCAGTACCGCGGATTCATCATCAACTCCGCAACGGACAAAACCACTTTGACGGAAGCCGATCTGGATAAGATCCGCATCTATATTCCCAAAAAGACGGAAAGCGCTCTCCCGAAATATTCCGATCTGACGCAGGACGATATCGCCGTTCTGACGGCGGCAAAGCTGGATCCCTCCAAATATCAGGTTCTGAATCTCGACGTCACCTACGCGGCATATTACAACTGTCTGTACGACCCCAATATGCTCAGCGGTAAGCTTCAGCTCAACTCCGCAGCCTTCTTCAAGGTTGCCGCTACGCAGCTGTTTGAAAAATCCGATCTTCCCAACGGCACGGTCATTTCCGTTAAGGCAGGATATCAGTACCGTCCCGAAGGCTGGACAGACAAAACCACGCCGAGTGCCGCTCGTCCCGACTACGTCACGACCTCCGTCATCACCGTAGACGACGCATGGTGGGGCAATTTCAACTACCGTGCGTTTAACATCGCGCACGAGGGCGAAAAAGCGGACATCGTTTTCGGTGACGGCAACGCTCTCCGCATTTACGTGCCCAAGAGCTGATCCCTTACCTGTCACGTCAATCGCATATTCCATTCTCCTGTGGCAAGCTCCTCTTGTCACAGGAGTTTTTGTATCAAAAACCGAAAGGAACGCTATCATGAATGAAGCTCTCAACTCCGATCTGAAGGAACGTCTCTTTGCTCTGCGCGACGAGCAATACAAAGCCTTTCAGGAAAAGCTCATACCCCATATCGCTACCCAAAAGATCATCGGCATCCGCACGCCCGTACTCCGCCGTTTTGCCTTAGAATTCGCAAAAACGCCGCAAGCGCCTCTCTTTATGGCAAATTTACCGCACGATTATTATGAAGAAAACAATCTGCACGCGCTTCTGATTGAAAAAATAAAGAATTTTGACCGCGCCGTGGAGGAACTGAACCGATTTTTGCCTTACGTCGACAATTGGGCTACCTGCGATATGATCTCACCGAAAATTTTTGCCGCGAATCGCGAAAAGCTTCTGCCCGTCGTCGAAAAGTGGCTTTCCTCCGCGCATCCCTATACGGTCCGATTCGGAATCGTCATGCTGATGAAGCATGCTCTTGACGGAGAATTTTCGCCGCACCACCTGAAAGCAGTGTCAGATATCGTTTCCGATGAATATTATATTCAGATGGCGCAGGCATGGTATTTTGCGGAAGCGCTCGTGAAGCAATACGATCAAGCCCTTCCGTATCTGCAAAACGGCAGACTTACGCCCTTCGTCCACAACAAAACGATCAGCAAGGCTTGCGACAGCTTTCGGATTCCGGACGATACCAAACGGTTTCTGAAAACATTACGGATCAAAAATCCGGTGACCGATTGATTTTTTGACTCGCGCATTGTATAATGAATATATATTATTTTTGAAAGGAAATTCCGAAATGAAAGTATTATTGATCAACGGCAGTCCGAACGAACACGGCTGTACCTATACCGCGCTCGCGGAAGCGCAAAAGGTTTTTGAACAAAACGGCGTAGAGACGGAGATCGTCTATCTCGGTAAAAAGCCCGTAGCCGGATGCGTGGCGTGCGGCGCTTGCAGAAACACGGGACACTGCATCTTTGACGATACGGTCAACGACGTCATTGATAAATTGGATGATATCGACGGGCTGATCGTCGGCTCTCCCGTTTATTATGCGGGTGTTTCCGGTCAGATCACCTCCTTCCTTGACCGCCTGTTTTACGCGGCAAGCGGAAAAATGAAGGGCAAGCCCGCCGCATCCGTCGTTTCCTGCCGCAGAGGCGGCGCGTCTGCGGCGTTCGAGATCATCAACAAATATTTTATGATGACCAATATGCCCGTCGTGACCTCCCAATATTGGAATCAGGTTCACGGCAATACGCCCGAAGAGGTCCTCAAGGATGAGGAAGGCTTGCAGACCGTGCGCGTGCTTGCACAGAATATGATCTGGCTTCTCCGCTCGATCGAGGCAGGCAAGGCGGCAGGCGTACAATACCCCGAATACGAACCCAAGCTCAGAACGAATTTTATTCGTTGAAACGATGAGAAAAAGCCATGAAAAAAGCAAAAACCGTTTACGTATGCTCGGAATGTGATTATCAAAGCGCGAAATGGATGGGAAAATGCCCGCAATGCGGCAACTGGAACACCTTTTCCGAGGAAACCTACGAGCAGGAGCCTTCCGAAAAAGCCTCGTCTCCTGCCTCTCGCAGACATTCCATGCTCGCAAGAAGTATTGGCGAAGCCGAGCCGTCCCTGCTTTCCACAGAACCCTTGCCCGACTATTTCCGACGGACGACGGGCATCGGCGAATTTGACCGCGTGCTCGGCGGCGGACTTGTGGAGGGCTCCGTCGTTCTTCTCTCCGGTGAGCCCGGCATCGGTAAATCCACGCTTCTTCTCCAGATCTGCGCCAGCCTTGCCGAGGACCGCACCGTTCTCTACGTATCGGGAGAAGAATCCGTAGCGCAGATCTCCATGCGCGCCAAACGTCTGGGGCTGAAAAGCGGAAAGCTCTATCTCCTGACGGAAACCAACGTGGAAAAGGTACTGCGAAGCATGGATAAGCTGAATCCCGATATCCTGATCGTAGACTCCATCCAGACCATGTACCACAACGAAAGCAATACCGTTCCCGGAAGCGTCACGCAGATCCGCGAATGCGCGGGTGTTTTCATCGGAAAGGCAAAAAGCGAAAACACCGCCGTTCTGCTCGTCGGTCACGTCAATAAAGAAGGCAGCATCGCAGGTCCCAAGGTGCTGGAGCATATGGTCGATACCGTCCTTTATTTTGAAGGTGAAAGCCGTCAGAACTGCCGCGTCATCCGCGCCATCAAAAACCGTTTCGGCTCGACGAACGAGCTCGGCGTTTTTGAAATGACGGAAAAAGGCCTGCGCGAGGTCGACAGCCCCTCCGAAATGCTCCTTGCCGACCGTCCACAGGGCGTTTCTGGAAACTGCGCCGTCTGCGTCATCGAAGGCACGCGCCCCATCATCGCGGAAATACAGTCTCTGGCGACCACGACCGTTTTCCCCTCGCCGAAGCGAATGTCTACCGGCATTGACTACAACCGCGTACATCTGATCCTCGCCGTTCTGGAAAAGCGCCTCGCGCTCCGCTTCTCGTCCTCCGACGTTTATATCAACGTCATCGGCGGCATTAAGATCGACGAAACCGCCTCGGACGTCGGCATGGCGTGCGCCATGATCTCCAGCCTCAGGGATATTCCTCTGCCGGACGATCTGCTCTGCATCGGTGAGATCGGACTTTCGGGCGAAATTCGCGCCGTGTCGCGCATCGAACAGCGCGTACGCGAGGGCGAGCGTCTCGGATTCAAAAAAATCGCGATTCCGAGCAGAAATCTCGGAAAAACAGAATTGAAAATCGACAAAAATACGACCTTGATTCCCGTCAAAACCGTTTTTGATCTTCTGCCGCTTCTCAAAAAGCCGGAATTCAAAACAGAACAAAAATAAATTTCAAAAATTTCCCGAAAAATTTTTCCGCTCCGGAAAGTTTTTTTCGGGAAAATTTTTATTTTCGCAGAGATATAAGCGATATAAAGGAGGGAAATCCGCATTTTTTGAAACGAAACAGGCTCATTTTGTGCAATAATTTCGGTCTTTTTTCAAAGATCACAAATAAATAAAATTTTTTAAAAAATTTTCAAAAAAGGTATTGACAAATCAAAAGATATGTGGTAAGATGTTAATCACGCAAGGGCAAGAGCCCAAGCAACATAAATGTGGGAGCATAGCTCAGCTGGGAGAGCATCTGCCTTACAAGCAGAGGGTCATAGGTTCGAGCCCTATTGTTCCCACCATTTTATGGCCCGGTAGTTCAGTTGGTTAGAACGCTAGCCTGTCACGCTAGAGGTCGTGGGTTCGAGTCCCATCCGGGTCGCCAACTTGTAAAACAAGGATTTTGCCTCTGTAGCTCAGTTGGTAGAGCAG
>JAFQOX010000100.1 GCA_017412045.1 Clostridia bacterium | reverse complement strand
TTTCAAAAGCCTTATTTGCACGCGGGCTCCTTCCGCCTCGTAAACTCGGCACCTTCCTCCCGGAGGAAGGCTTTTTAGCATCTCATCTTTTAGCGAAATTGACGAAACTGAATTTTTTAACTGACTTTATCGACACACTGAAGGGTGTGACCAAACGGTCACACCCTTCTGTATCATTCGTTTTCGATTGCGTTTTTCTTTGCCTTCTTCTTCATGGTAAGCTTAAGGATAAATCCGTCGAGGAGATAGAGGACGGAGGGAAGCACGAGCGTGATCATGAGGATCGAAACGAGCGTGCCCTTACCCAAAAGGATACCAACCGTAGCGATCGCATTCTGGCTCGCGATCAAGCCGATGACAAAGCCGCAGATCATCAGAATCAGACCGGACGTGAAGATGGTCGGCATTGCCGTCGCCACAGCGCCGTAAAGCGCTTCCTTCTTATCCATCGTCGCGCGGTTCTCCACGTAATTCGTCGACATCAGAATACCGTAGTCGATGGTCGCGCCCATCAGGATGCAGGTCGTAACGATATAGCTCATGAAGAACATCGGACCCGTCAGCAGGGACGTGGACATCGAAATCCAGATCGCGCCCTGAATGATCGTCACAAGGATTACGGGAAGAGAGAGGGAGCGGAAGATCACCATGACGATCAGGAAGATCGAAATGATCGTAAATACGGTAATGAAATTATTATCATAAGCAAAGGCCTTCTGCAAATCGTAGGTGGACATCATTTCGCCCGCAACGTGCGCATCCTCGCCGAAGATTTCCTTGACCGTCGTATTCAGATATTCCACGAATGCCGTAGACTCCTCGCTTTCCGCGGGAAGGTCAACGGAAAGCAACATACGCGCGTAATTCTTGCTCATCAGAAGATCCGTTCCGCTTGCTACGGCTTCCTGAGCGGCAAGCACCTTTGCGCGGTTCTCATCCGACATTTTTTGCTTCAGAAGCTCGTGCGTATTCATATGTGAGGTGACGAAGGTCAGAAGGTCGATCGCCTCGACAGCCTTCGCAAGCGCCATTTCGCCCGCGATGGCGTATTTGATGTAAATACCGGACAGAAGATCCGTTCCGATATTCGCGTCTATGGAAATACTGCCGATGGCATTTTTCAATTCGTCGATCTTTGCCGCCATTTCTTCAAAATCGTACTTGACGGCATCGCGGAGAAATTCGTCCACGGTATAGAGATCGTTGATGGCGGTACGGATATTGCTCGTCATAAAAATACCGATCAGCTTATTGGAATCCGCCGTTTCCGTCAGGAAATCAAGCAGTGTTCTGCCATGAATCTTGCCAATGGGCAGCATACCCTGCTCGCGGAAATACAAAATATACGCCTGCTGAACCACGAGATCGTATCCGTCGAGCGAGGGAATCTTGATGCCGAACTCGTTTTCAACGTCCAGCGCTTCGGCAAAGTCCATAGCCAGGGGAATCAATTCGTCGTAAGCATAGCTTTTTCCGACGGCATCGTAAACCTCAAGATAAAGATTGATCTTCTCTACCGTTTCCGCATCGGAGATATAGCCCTGTTGAATGATATACGGAAGAAGGTCAATGAGCGCGATATCGTCGCGCGAAGTTTTGCCCGTGGTCGAATAGTGATAACCGCCGTACAGCATAAATACCGTAACAGAGTCCATTTTTATACCGAATTTTTCGGATGCAAGCGTGCGGAATTCCGCCATGGAGAGCGGATCCTCCACCATAGACTTCAGGGACTTGACGCTCTCTGCCAGAGAAACGAGCTGATCCACCTTGTCCGCGCCGATCAGCGCAGCCACGCGCTCTCTCTGCGCAACCTCGACAAGAAAATCGAACATGGTCATGAAATCGACCTTCGGCTCCTCGACACGATCGTAGAAATAGAGTCCGTATACCTGCTCGATCAGGAGCGGATCGACCGAAGCCTCGATCGGGAGACGCTCCGTGATGATCGCGTGAAATTCTTCGGCAGTATATTCACCGTCCATCATCTCGCGGATAAAGAGCATGAGGCGGACGGTCTGAAGCATTTTCTCGTCTGCCATACCCTGCGCATCGGGGTCCTCCGTCAGCAGTCGGTCTGCGTATTCGAGAAAATCGGGAATGGAAATTTCGACCAGAGAAGGCGTTTCATAGACGTGATACATGGTCAGAAGCAGCTCCACGTCCTCGGAAGGCAAATTCAGCTTGCGAGCTGCCTTTTCCATATCGTAAAGCTCGCGTACGGTATTGCTGTAAGCGGTATAGCTTTTCAGAACGTACTTACCATCTGCCGTCTGATAATCCTTCAGCTTACTCGCGAGCGCCTTTTCGTATTGATTATTTTTTTCGCTGTGGGGATAGAGCAGAACGATGGCGCTGTTCTGTCCGAAGGTCTCCGAAATGTCGGGGTTTCCGCTGTTCTTATCCGTAAAGGAATAGACGTTTTTTACCTGTAAAAACGCGCAGGCAACGACGAGCAGGAGCGCAACGGGAACGACGATCACACTCGAACGGAAGGAAAGGGCGCAGAATTTCTTTCCTTTGAAAACGAGCTCTTTCTTTTCGGTCTTGCTCATCAGCTTGTCAAAAATGAGGAGAAATGCGGGAAGAAGCGTCAGCGACGTGATCAGAGCGATCAGAATGCCCTTCATCAGAACGATACCGATATCAAAGCCGATACGGAAGCTCATAAAAAGGAGCGCGAACAAGCCCGCGACCGTCGTCAGCGCGCTCGCGGAAACGGGACTGACGACCTGCTTGATCGCCATACCCATGGCAACGCCGTGATCCTCCTCCGTCAGCTTCGCCGTGCGATAGCTGTGCAGAAGCATGATGCTGTAGTCAATGGAGAGCGCCAGCTGCAAAATCGCGCTGACCGCGTTCGTAATATAAGAAATCTCGCCGAGAAGGGCGTTCGTACCCATATTGAGCAGAATCGCCACGCCGGATGCGGCGAGCAGGATCAGCGGCTCAAACCAGGATTTGGAGGTCAGAAGCATGATCGCGATCGCCAGACAAACGGAAATGACGAGAATCACGGGGATTTCGCCCTCAATCGCCGTTCTGACCTTGGCTTTCTCGATGATAGCGCCGCCGTAATGGATCTTGCCCTCAAAGGGAGTATCGAGAGCCGCTCTGATGTCCTCGACGACAGCGGCGCCGACCTCGGAATATTCATCGCCGTCCACGAGGATGACGAAGAGCGCCTTGCCGTCCTTATAGGAATTTGCGCTATCGGGATCGAAGCTGACCGTCAGAACGTTGGGGATCGCCGCGAGCGTGTCACGAACGCCAAGCGCGGTCTCCCTGTCGACGTCCTCGATCATGACCTGGACGTTGCCGGTCGCGCCGAATTCCTCGTTCAGAATACCGAGAGAAATTTTCGTCTCCGTGCTTTCGTCAAGATAATCGGAAATGTTGTAGTTGATCGACACGTTTCGCATGAAAACCAGCGACAGAATCGCGGCGGCAAGAAAAAACGCGAGAACAACGTATTTTTTCGTTTTCGTAAAAGTAAAATTCATTGTTTCTTTGATCTCCTTTCTTAAACTCGGGATGTTTCCGTTTATAAGGCTATTTTAAAGTCCTATTTGATTATTATAATATATTTACAGAAAAAATGCAATATTTTTTTACAATTTACTTTTTTAAATTTATTATGATTTTCGTTGATGAATGTGAAAAAGATAAGATTTTTCATATTGGAAAAATCTTAAAAAAAGAAATTTTTGGTCAGCCGACGGAGGCTTTTCATGAATTTTCCCCTTTAATAAGGGGGAACGGTCAACTTTTTCTTTGTTTGAAAGAAAAAGTTGCAAAAAGAAGCAAACAAACGTGCCGTTTGATCGCCGGTGCGCATGGGAACGATATACCGCGAATCCCGCCGGACTCTGCGCAAATGCACACTGATTTGCAGGGCAAATCAGTGTACGATATTGCTTGCCGAAACCGCCGGCACGGTTTCGGACGCCGTCGGCTATTCGGGGAGCTACGTGCGAGTGGAAGCCTTGCCTTC
>JAFQOX010000099.1 GCA_017412045.1 Clostridia bacterium | reverse complement strand
TATGACCAAAAGTGAGGAATTTTTTCGTAGAACAAGCTGATTTTTTGCAGAAATACGATATGTATTTCAAAAAAAATAAGCGCAGTTATGCGGAAAAATAACCGCTTTTTGGGCGTGTTGTCATTTTTCAAACAAGCCCTATTGGAATTGGTGCAAAATTATTGTTTCGTGCCGTTTGTTTCCTTGTGACCGCAATTTCCGTTACAGCCTCCGCCGCATTGCTTTGCGTAAGGACAGCCGACACATTTTTCACCACGCATTTTTGCGCGTACGATATAGAATACTGCCAGACCGACGATCAGCGCGATCGCGGCAATTGCGATATAGTCTACCATATTCATTTGGTACGACCTGCCTTTCTTGAGATTTCAGAGACGTTGAGCGGTTCGCGAAGCAAAATCAACGTAGCGGATTATGCCTTCAAAGCGTATTCTGCTTTCAGCTCTCTGTTCTTTCTGATGATCATCACGGTGAAGATCGCCGCAATGGCAAGAACGATTGCCCAGCCGATGATCGGCATCCAAACGGCGCCGAAGCTTCCGCCGGTGAAAAGCGTACCGAAGAAGAACACGAGGAAGCCGACCGTATAACCGACGGCAAACTGGAGTCCGATGCCCGCCCAGAGCCATTTCCTGCTCTTGATCTCGGAGTTCATCGCGCCGAGCGCCGCAAAGCAGGGAGGCGTGAAGAGGTTGAACATCAGGAAAGCAAGACCTGCAACGACCGAGATGCCGCCCATTTCCGCAGCGCCGATGCTGCCGACAGCCTCAAGATCCTCGTTGATCAGGTGTTCAAACATAAATACGGTTGCGAGCGTGGAAACGACGCATTCCTTGGCGATAAAGCCGGTAACAGCCGCCGCGGCAAGCTGCCAGAGCGCTACGCCGACGATCGGAGCAATCACGTACGCGATCGGGGTTGCAACGCTTGCGAGAATGGAATTTGCAGGATCCTCTACCGCTTGGAAATTCCAGCCGTAGGTCTGCATCATGTAAACGACGAAGTTACATACGAGAATGACGGTACCCGCCTTGACGATGTAGGACCAGCCTCTCTGGCACATGGATTTGAACGCCAGACCGAGAGAGGGGGCTTTGTATTCGGGAAGCTCGATGATAAAGAAGGATTTTCTTGCCTTGTGACCGTTCAGCGCATTGATCAGAAGCGAGCAAAGGAGAATGATGAGAATGCCGACGAAGTACATCGTAACGCCGACCCATTCCGCTTCGTCAAAGAAAGCGCCTGCAAAAAGAGCGATGACGGGGAGCTTCGCGCCGCAGGGCATGAAGGGGGTGAGCATAGCGGTCGCTCTTCTTTCACGCTCGTTGCGGATGGTACGGCAAGCCATAACGCCGGGAATTGCGCAGCCCGTACCGATGATGAAGGGGATAACGGATTTACCGGAGAGACCGACCTTCTTGAAGATCGGGTCGAGAACGACGGTTGCGCGAGCCATATAGCCGCAGTCCTCAAGCAGAGCGATCAGGAAGTACATGACCATTACGAGGGGAAGGAAGCCGACGACGGCGGCAACGCCCTCAATGATACCCTCCAGAATGATTGCCTGAATCAGATCGTGCGCACCTTCCAGCCAGCCTGCTACGAGCTCCTTGAACCAGCCGATGCAGTCAACGAGACCCCAGAGATGGGTTTCGCCGATGTCAAGACCTTCTGCCAGCCATACGCCGGGGCCTGCCTGGGAAATCCAGAAAACAGCCCACATGATCAACGCGAAAATCGGAATACCGAGCCATTTGTTCGTCAGAACGGTGTCGATCTTATCGCCCGCGTTTCTGTTTTTGGTGAGAACCTTACGGCTCTCTACGGATTTTACGATTTCGTTGACGAATGCGAAACGCTTGCGGTCTGCCGCTTCCACGGCGGCTTTGTCGGTCAGGTCAACGTCGCCCTGTGCGTAAGGTGCTTTTTGCACCGTGCCGATTCTTACGGTCGCGGCATCGATCAACGCCTTGAGACCGTCGGCGGAGGTGGAAACGGTGTTGACGACGGGACAGCCGAGCTTGGCGGAAAGCGCGTCGACGTCAATTTTCGTTCCCTTTTTCTTGTTGAGGTCGCTCTTGTTGAGCGCGACCACCATCGGAACGCCGAGCTCCAGAAGCTGTGTCGTGAAGAAAAGGCTTCTGCTGAGATTGTCTGCGTCCACGATGTTGATGATGACGTCGGGATTTTCCTTCTTCACGTAGGAGCTGGTGATGCTTTCCTCGCTCGTGAAGGGCGACATGGAGTATGCACCGGGAAGGTCAACGGCGATCAACTGCTCGCTTCCTGCATACACCTTTTTGATGAGGTGCTCTTTCTTGTCAACGGTAACGCCTGCCCAGTTGCCGACCTTCTCACTGCGTCCGGTCAAAGCATTGTACATGGTGGTCTTACCTGAGTTGGGGTTGCCTGTTAAAGCAATTCTCATGAAATGTCCTCCTGTTTTTTAATCCTTACGGATATAGATTACGTTTTTTATTACGGTTAGCAACCGCTAACCGTTGGGCAAAAAGGAATCGGCAGGCGGAACGCTCCTCGCGGTTCATTGGTCATGATTTACCGTTCAAGGGGTTCGGAAAATGCCGATTATGCCATTGGGTTTTATAAAGCTTATATCACGATCGCTTCCGCAAGCTGATCGTCAATATTGTATCGCGCATCTTTGATGGCGACGATGCAACCGCGCTTCATGTGGCGAACGACGGTGATGGCTTCGCCGCTGTAGCATCCGAGCGAGAAAAGGAACGCATCCAACTCCTCGTCATCGGTTTCAATGCTTTTGATGATATATTCTTTTCCTTCTTCAGCTTTTCTGAGATTCATTACGGGTTCCTTTCTTCGTTTCGGATTTTTGATCGGAATCATGGTTAGCATTTGCTAACCGAAAAGCATTATACTGCATTTCGGGTGCAAAGTCAACTGTTTTTGACGCGATTTTTATGCGTTTGCGTGAATTTCGTAGGGTTTCACAAACCACGCCGCGCGGATGGAGGAATGCGGATGCGTTGTTGCACAAAATCGTTAGTTTATGCTAATTTTTTCATTTTTTGCTTGCAATCCCCCCGCAAACATGATATAATAAAGCAATATCCGAAATAAGAATCATGAAAGGAGTGATCATATATGACACTGCACGAATCGGGAGAAATGTATCTGGAAGCCATTTACGTTTTGTGGAAAAAGAATGGAAAGATCCGCTCCATCGACGTCGGCGCATATCTTGGTTATACCAAGCCTTCCGTGAGCCGCGCGATCGGACTTTTGAAAAACGGCGAATACATCTCGGTCGATGCCGAGGGATATATTCAGATGACTCCCAAGGGAGAAGCGTTTGCGGAGCAATTGTACGAGCGTCACACCGTTCTGACCAATATGCTGATGGCGCTCGGCGTAGACGAGGAAACCGCCACGGAGGATGCCTGCCGTATGGAGCACGTCATCAGTGAAAAATCCTTTGCAGCCGTCAAGGCGCATTATCTGAATTATCAAAAAGCAGAAGAAATTCAATAACGCAAAAATCGAGTAGGTCATTTTTCAACCTACTCGATTTTTATTGGCATTATACGAGGCTCGACCGATTCAGAACAACCTTGCTGACAGCGCCGAGACCGAGAGCAAACAGTGCGCCGCCCGCCGCGCAGAGCACGACGTGAATGAAGGTGGAGCCGAGAGGCGTGATCATCGAAACTGTCATAAAAAGAAGCATACCGCCGCCGAGCGAGCCGCAGAGCGCAAGCCATGCCTTCTGCTTTGCCGCTACGCTGATCAGAACGAAGATCGAAACGAAAACGAGCATAAGGAAAATCTTGGCGAGCATACACATGAAAAGATTGCCCGCGTTCAAACCGTGAAGGTCGAAGGAAAGCCCCGCAATCGCGCCGCCGAGCACAGAGCCGACGAAATACGCAATCAGCATGATCGCGCCGGCAACGAAGCCGCAAAGCGTTTTGGAAATCACGTAATCGCCTTTTTTCGCGCGGACGGTGAAAAGATTCTTTGCATAACCGCTTCGGAAATCGTCGGAAATGAAAAGACAGATCAATACGGCAACCGCCATAAACATCATATTGATATTGCACATCATAAAGACCTCACCGCCGCCCATGGCTTCGCCGCCGGGAAGCGTGCCGAGATTCTGCCACGTGTTTTCGGGGCCCTGCATGACGGTTTCCGCGCCCGTCTGCGGATCGACCGAAACGCTGCCGTCCATCATTGCCATCATGACCGTCATCAGAACGGGCATGAGAAGCGCGGAAGCGATCAGGATATAGAGGAGTAAGGATTTGAACATTCTGCGAAAATCTACGCGAAGCATACTTTTCATGCGCTTGGAAAAAGGATTTTTTTCAAAAACGATCTTGCTTTCCATGATTATCTGCCCCCTTTCATCAGGTCGATATAATATTCCTCGAGACCGATCTTGTCGGTCTTGATTTCGGTCACGCAGATTCCGTTTTGATAGAGATGGGTCACGACGTCCTCGGGTGTCGTGAGATCGTAAACGCGGATATAGCCCGCCTCGTCCTCCTCCACACGGGAGTATTTCAGACCGAGACACCGTTTGGCGCGTCCCATATCCGCGGCTTGAAGCGCCACGTAGGTGCGGCAGCTTGCGTCCAACTCCTCTGCGGTCATTTCCACGATCATTTTTCCGTGGCGGATGATGCCGTAATGGGTCGCAACCTTCTGGAGCTCGCCGAGCAGGTGGGAGGACACGATGATGGAACGCTTGCCATCCTTGACGACGTCGGTAAAGACCTCGCGCATGATACGCATACCGTCGGCATCCAATCCGTTGAGCGGCTCGTCGAGGACGAGAAGCGTGGGATCGCCGAGCAGAGCCATCGCAATACCGACGCGCTGCTTCATGCCGAGCGAGCAATTTTTGTATTTGTTGCCCGCGGCGCCCTCCATGCGGACGGTTTTCAGAACCTTGATGACCTCCCGCTTCGCGTTGGGAATCGAGAGATTTTCCGCCTGGAGCATCATATTGTCCCAAACGGTCAATCCGGGAAAGCATCCGGGTGCTTCGATCAGCACGCCCATTTTTGCTCTGACCGTTTCATCCGTGTAATCCTTGCCGTAAAGCTTGATCGAGCCGCCGCCCGTCGGGATCAGACCGCAGATCATCTTCTCGGTGGTCGATTTGCCCGACCCATTCTCGCCGATGAAGCCGTAAATCGCGCCCATCGGAACGGTCATGTTCAGACCGCATACCGCCTGCTTGGGACCGAAGTTTTTAGACAAATTTTTGATTTCAGCTGCATTCATTGCTTTGCCCCCTTAATATACGTCACTCTTGGAAAGGATCTTCGTTCCAAGAAAATTATACAAGAACGCCCACGCCGCCGATACGGTAATACAGATCAGGAGTGCGCCGATTCCGCAGGAAAGGTTGGCGTTTACGGACGCGCCGTAAAGGAAGATATTGAGAAAGCCCGTGGGAATGGAAAGGTTTTCCACGATTGCCGCCACGCCGATGATCAGAATACCCGTGCCGAAGAAAAAGGACGAAGCGATGGAAATACCGAAATATTTTCTGAAAATGACGTTCAGGAAGGTGTAAAGGCTTGCCCAGCCGAGGCTCATGACCATCTTGCCGAGAATGGCGAGGAGCAGAGAGCCGACGTTCACCGCGGTGTCGTAGCCGACGAGCAGACCGCCAACCGTGCCGCCGATCAGATAAGAAACGCACATACAAGCCATGGCAAAGGCGCAAACGAGGCTTTTGGAGATCATGTAGTCCTGCTTTTTCGCGTGCGTGGTAAAGAGCTGCTTGACGTAACCGCTCTTGTAATCGTGACCGATGAAGATGGAAACCATGATGCCGCCGAAGATGAATACCATATTCATGTTGGCGTAGTCGGCAATGGTTTCGATCACGTAAAGAGATTTGGAAGCGGCGACGATCTGCCAGACGTTGGAATAGAGAGGCTCCATCGTATTGCCGTTTTGGTCGGGCATCATCGTCATCGCGGAAACCATCGCGGGAATGATCGCGGCAATGGCAAGGAATATGTAAAAAAGGGGCGTATGGAACAGACGGTAGAAGTCTACGCCGAGCATACCCTTGATGCGACGGGCAAAGGTAGGCGATTCAAATCGGATTTCTTTTTGACGGGTCATGTTATTCAGCCTCCTTTTTGGACATCAGCTCGATATAATATTCTTCCAGACCGATCTTGTTTTTGGTGATCTCGCTGACCGCGTGACCGTTTTGCATTAAGTAATCCACGATGGCGGCGGTATCGTCAACGTCGTAAACGCGGAGATATTCCTCTTCCTCGCGGACGTCCGCAAACCGCTTTTTGAGCGCGTTTTTTGCACCCTGCATATCCGCAGTCCGAAGCGATACGAAGACCTGCGCTCTCGCTTCCATTTCTTCAGCGGAAAGCTCCATGATCATCCGGCCTCGGCGGATGATGCCGTAATGCGTGGCGATCTTCTCCAGCTCACCGAGCAGGTGAGAGGAGATGAGGACGGTGCATCCGTACGTTTTCGTGATGTCGACGAGGATCTCACGCATCATGCGCATACCGTCGGTATCCAAACCGTTGATCGGCTCGTCGAGAATGAGGAGCGCGGGATCGCCGAGCAGAGCCATCGCAATGCCGATGCGTTGCTTCATGCCGAGCGAACAGCTCTTGAATTTGAGATTGGCGTTGTCCTCCATGCGGACGATTTCCAGCACGCGGCGGATCTCTTCATCGGCATTCGGTATACCGAGATTGATGCATTGCATCATCAGATTACGGTATACGGTCGAGCCGGGGAAGCAGCCTGCATTCTCGATCAGGGCGCCGACGCGGACACGCACGCCGGGATCGGTGTAATCCCTGCCGAAAAGACGGATTTCGCCGCCGTCCGGAACGAGATGACCGCAAATGAGCTTCTCCGTCGTGGATTTTCCGCTTCCGTTTTCTCCGATGAAGCCGTAGATCGCGCCCTGCGGTACGGTCATATTCAGACTGTCGACCGCATACATACCGCGAAAGCTTTTGGAAAGATTTCTGATTTCAATGGCGTTCATTGTTTTCTCCTTTTGATTTTACGCAACGAGAGCGAGCCGTACGTACGCCTCGCTTTTTGTTGCGTATTTACTTGTTTTTTGCAGCCTCGCAGCGGGCGTTTGCTTCTGCGATTCTCATTTTGCTGCTTCTTCATTCATGATTTTTTCGCTGAGCGCGAGAATTTCCGCGCCGTATTTCTTTTTACGGCTTGCCAGAATGCTCTTATAGATCGGATAATTGATGAGAGCCATTCCCATTCCCGCGATACCGATGACGATACCGGGAATCAGCGCGTTTGCGATACCGAGAATCGCGCCGATTTCGGTCATCACGAGGCTCATGCCCGCGCCCATGACAACGGCGGAAACGCTTCCGAATACGTAAGCGAATACGTTGGCGGGGCGTTTTACTTTTGCATCGAGCGCGCGGAGGGCATCGAGCTCGGTAGACGGCTTTTCTGTATACTGCGTGCGGATTTTCTGAGCGATGAATTGCTGATCGTTTTTGTTCATGATGATTACCTCTTTTTTCTGATTATTTTATAAAATGAAAATATGAAACGGATATGGGTTAATTTTTCGCGCCTGACGACGTCAGAATTTCTTCGGATAAGCGCAGAATTTCGGGGGTCAGCGCCTCTTTTGCTTTGACGGATATTCTGCGGTAAACGAAGTAGGCGGGAAGCATGACTGCTATGCCGATCAGGCAGAAGAGAACGGACAGCCAATCTGCGCCGACAAAGACGTCAAGCCCGAAGCACATACCGATGCCAAAGATCAGAATACCGGCGATCCCCAGCGAAAGACTCTCGACCGTTCCCGCAGTCTGTGCGCGGCGGTCCAGCTTGCGGAGCGTATCGAGCTTGTTTTCTTCCTGCGGAAGATAATTTTTACGAATGCGCTCGACCTCCGGATTTTGATTGGCAGAATATTGATAGGTGAATACGTTATTGTTTTCCATAGAGACCTTCTTTCTTTTTCGTCCTGTGATGGCTATAGTTTACACTGCCGTTTTTTTCGTTTTGTTGATGAAATGTTTCCGTTTTGTTAATCTGAAAAAATTCCGTTCTTTTTTCTTGCGCGCGCAAAAAAAATATGGTATGATAGTTCAATGATACGGAAACGGATTTTTTGAATTTTAAGGAAAGGTATGGATATAATTGATGAAAACGAAAAAATTATACGAAACGGACGGAATGCTCTTTTCCTTCCGCGCCAATATCATGGAAACAAGAGAAACGGAGAAAGGATACGGGATCGTTCTCGATCAAACCGCGTTCTTCCCCGAAGGCGGCGGCCAGACTGCCGATACGGGATATATCGACGATGCGCGCGTTCTCGACGTGCAGATCGTGGGCGGAGAGATTGTCCACTTCGTTGACCGTCTGCCCAAAGAGAAGGAAGTCTCTTGCCGATTGGATGCCGACGAACGCTTCCGTAAGATGCAGAACCATCTCGGAGAGCATTTGCTCTGCGGCGCGATCCATAAGCTGTACGGCTACGAAAACGTCGGCTTTCATCTCGGCGCGGACTATATGACCTTTGACGTCAGCGGTCCCATGACCGCCGAGCAGATTTACGAGGCGGAACTTCTCGCCAACGGCGCCGTTGCGGAAAATGCGCCCGTACGCTGTTATTATCCCGAAAACGTCAGCGCGCTTGACTACCGCGCCAAGAGCGAAAAGCTGGAGGACGTTTCCGAAATCCGCATCGTAGAGGTGGAGGGATTCGACCGTTGCGCCTGCTGCGCGCCCCATCTGGACGAAGCGGGCAAGGTTGGACTGATCAAAATCGTCGATGCGATGAAATACAAGGGCGGTATGCGCTTCTGGGCGCTCTGCGGCTTCGATGCGCTTGCCGATTACGATCATCGACTGACGGAGATCCGAAAGGTCTCCGCTCTCCTTTCCGCCAAGCCGACGGAGATCGCGGAGGCGGTCAAATCCAAGCTTGACGAGATCGGCGAGCTGAAAAAGACGGTCGGCGCGCTCAAGCGCGAGCTGAACGCGATGAAGCTGGCATCGATCGAGCGGACGGATGAAAATATCTGCATTTTCGACGATTCCATGGACGGCAATACGATGAGAGAGTTTGCGACGGGCGGTATGAAAAAAACCTCCGCGGTCTTTGCCGTTTTTGCGGGAACGGACGAGACGGGGTATCAATTCGTGATCGGGTCCGAAGGCATCAAGCTCAAAGCCAGAATTCCCGAATTCAAAAGCGCGCTCGGCGGCAAATGCGGCGGCTCCGATAAAATGCTCTTCGGCCACGCGGACAAATCCAAAGCCGAAATCGAGGCGTTTTTCGCCCGTTGATCTGCATACAAACGGGTTTCTTCGTGCACAAGCGCCCGTTCAAGGATTGACTGAATTGCTCCCGTATGCATAATATAATTTGGTAGCAAGATCTCGGACACGAACCGAGCATGCTATCGAATCCGGCAAAAAGGAGCAAATCTTATGGAACAATGCAAAATCTGTCAGCTTCAAACGAAGGACGTCGTCAATATCTGCGACGGAAGACGTCTCGGCTATATCCGCGACGTGATCATCGACGTATGCTCCGGGTGCGTGAAGGCGGTCGTCGTACTTTGCGAATGCCGTCCTTTTCCGCTCGGAAAGGGGGAGGAGCTCGTCATTCCGTGGGAGAATATCTGCTGCTTCGGCAAGGATACCGTCCTGGTCAAGCTTGACGTTTCCTGCTACGGCAACGGAAAAGGCGAAAAAAAGTTTGAAAAAAACTGATTTTTTTGAAAAAACCTATTGATTTTTGAGAATATTTATGATATAATTTATTGGATTTTCGAAATTACGGAAATCGAATAAAAATATTATGAATCCGCACACAGCGGCGGCGTGCGTTTGGTGCCTGCGAGGCCTTGCACGGCTATGCTCCGCCCCTGTGGAGGAAAAACCAAGAAAAAGGAGACTATTATCATGGCAGTTATCTCTATCAAACAGCTGCTCGAAGCAGGTGTACACTTCGGTCACCACACGAGAAGATGGAACCCTAAAATGGCTGAATACATCTTCACCGAAAGAAACGGTATCTACATCATCGACCTTCAGAAGACCGTTGGCAAGATCGACGAAGCTTACAACTTCGTAAAAGAAATTTCCGCAAACGGCGGCGACCTTCTCTTCGTTGGTACGAAGAAGCAGGCTGCTGACGCAATCAAGGAAGAAGCTGAACGTTGCGGTCAGTACTACGTAAACGTTCGTTGGCTCGGCGGTATGCTCACCAACCACAAGACCATCAAGAGAAGCATCAACCGTCTCAACGCTCTCGAAAAAATGAAAGAAGAAGGCACCTTCGATCTTCTCCCCAAGAAGGAAGTTGCTAAGCTCACCAAAGAAATGGAAGACCTCGAAAAGAACCTCGGCGGTATCAAGAACATGGCAGGTCTCCCCGCTGCAATCTTCATCGTTGACCCCAGAAAGGAACACAACGCTGTTCTCGAAGCTAAGAAGCTCGACATCCCCGTAATCGCTATCGTTGACACCAACTGCGATCCCGACGATGCTGAATACATCATCCCCGGTAACGATGACGCGATCCGTGCGATCAAGCTCATCTCCGGCGTTCTCGCTGATGCCGTTCTCGAAGGCAAGCAGGGCGAACAGACCACCGAAGCTCCCGCTGAAGCTTAATTCAAATTCCGATCATCATCCATCATACAGAGGAGGACATATAAAATGGCTAACATTTCCGCAAAAATGGTAGGCGACCTCAAGAAGAAGACCGGCGCAGGTCTTATGGACTGCAAGCGCGCGCTCGTTGAAACCAACGGCGACGTTGACGCTGCTATCAAAATCCTCAGAGAAAAGGGTCTCGCTGCTGCTGCCAAGAAGGCAGACAGAATCGCTGCTGACGGTCTCGTTTCCGTTCTCAAGGACGGCAACACCGTTGCTATGGTTGAAGTAAACTCTGAAACCGACTTCGTTGCAAAGAACGCTACCTTCGTAGAATTCGTTCAGGGCATCCTCAGAACCGTTATCGCGTTCAAGCCCGCAACCATCGAAGAGCTCAAGGCTTGCAAGTTCGACGGCACCGAATACACCGTTGAAGAAACCATCAAGGACAAGATCTACACCATCGGCGAAAACATCACCCTCCGCCGCTTCACCGTTATCGAAGGTATCACCAGCACCTACATTCACGGCAACGGCTCCATCGGTGTTATCGTTAAGTTCGACGTTGACGCTGCTGTTGCTGAAACCGCTGAATTCGTTGAATTCGCTAAGAACATCGCTCTCCAGGCAGGCGCATACGCTACTCCCTACCTCGACAGAGATCACGTTCCCGCAAGCGTAATCAACGAAGAAAAGGAAGTTATCATGGGTCAGATCAAGAACGATCCCAAGAACGCTTCCAAGCCCGCCGCTATCATCGAAAAGATGGCTATCGGTAAGCTCGGCAAATTCTACGAAGAAAACTGCCTTGTTGACAAGGAATACATCAAGGAAGACAACATGAAGGTAAGCCAGTACATTGCAAGCACCGCAAAGGCTCTCGGCACCTCCATCAAGGTCGTTGAATTCGCAAGATTTGAAAAGGGCGAAGGAATCGAAAAGAGAGAAGACAACCTCGGCGACGAAGTTGCTAAGATGCTCGGCAAATAAGCCTGAATCATCCACAAGGATGTGAAAAACTACGAGAATGGAAACGTTCTCGTAGTTTTATTTTTTCTATAAAAATTGCGCAAAATCAATGCGGAGAAAAATATGAATTTGATGAATTTTGTTTTTTTGGAAACCTACTGTTTAAAGCGTTTTGCAGAAAACGATGCGAAAGAATTTCCCGATTTTTGTACGCGCGACTGTATTCCCGGATATCCGTGTATACGGAATAACTGCCCGTATCTTGATTTCACCTCTGCCGAAAACGCATTTGCATACGTTGGAAAAGATTCCTCCTCCACGGAAGAAATTTTACTGAGCGAGGAGGATGACCTACAGCTATGGGAAACGATTTGCAGAAAAAAGATCAAAGAGGCGTGGGCGGAGTATATACGCATACATCCGGAGGTCTCGGATCTATAAGCAGACACACTCCGCCGAAAGACGATTCTGCTCCATCTTAATAGAAAGGAAGGATTCACTATGCAAAATAAAAAACGTGACTCTCTTGAAAATTACAATGTCGCATTCATTGCCGAAGTCGAAGCGGAATTCCGTCGCAGCTACGGCATCATCGATCTGGATTCCCGCGACTGTGATATTCTCTGGGAGCTTGAAACCGAAGAAGAGCGCAACGCTTATCTGAAAAAGAGATTTCCCGGATATGAAAGATAAGGGAACGCCCCTATCGCTTACGCGATAGGGGCGTGGCTTTTATATGAGGTTTTTCACTCAGCAGCCGCAGCCGCCCGGGTGATAATCGTTGCATCCGCAGCCGCCGGTGCAGCCGTTGGTGTTGTAACCGCAGCCGTTACCGCAGCAGTAGATCAAAAGAAATACGATGATGAGAAGCCAGATCACGTTGTTGTTGTCGAAAATATTGCAAAGACAGCTCATAATATCCTCCCTTCGCCGTTCGAACGGCGACGTTGTCAAAAAGTAAATTCAGAAAGAAGAAGCGTTTTCTTCCCCTCTCTGTTATCATACTATGAACGGGAGGAAAAATTGTGACAGACCTTTCGTATTTTTCGGAATTATTTTTTTCTTCTCTGCGCCTTTCTCTGTTCCTTGCGCTGTCTGTCTCTTTCCAGCTCGGCGGCAATGGCTGCCTTATCCTTTTTCTTGCCTTCCACGGGACCGCCGATCGCGTAACCCATCATAAAGACGAGAATGCAAGCGACGAAGCTGATGAAGATCTGCATCAGCGTGGATACGGAGAAGAGCATATAAGCGACCTCGCTGAGAATACCGAAGGCGCCCGTACCCAGACAGCCGATCAACTCCGCGACGGTAAACAGGGCTTCGGAGCCGCTGTATTTATAGATGATATAGAGAACCATAAAAATCAAGGTCGTCAGAATCGGGATCGCGTTGGCAATCAGAACGGAAACGCCGATCTTCGTATTGGAGCGGGAAAAGAGAACGCCGCAGTATGCCCAGAGCACGATCACGCCGATCAGGATCGCCAGCGCCAGATAGACTGCGGGCGTAAAGCCGTATTCCGCAAAATACAGGATGGCATCCGAGCAGAATATCATCGAAACCAGATAAAGCGCCGTGGAAAGCAGGGGGACGAGAGAAAGCAGATAGACTTTCTTGAAGGTGAATTTGTTTTTCATAAAGGATTTCCTTTCTTAAAATATATAAATTTTTAAATTTCCACCGTATCGTTCAGCGCAAACGAATAAATATAGGTGTGCGCGGGAAGCTTGCCGAACATCGTTTCGCAAGCCAGCTTGTAATAGCCGAGCTGGCGGCTGTGACGCGCGCGGAGCGTTTTTTCAACGAAGGCGCGTGAGGTTCCTTTGGAGAAAAAGTCCGTTTTGTAATCCACGAGGATCAATTCGCCGTTTCCGTCGATAAACGCGCAGTCAATAACGCCCTGTACCAGAATTTTTTCGTTTTCGGGAATGTCTGAGCTGTCCTCCGTGAAGAGATTCGCGGGGAATTTGATCATAAAGCGTTTTTCTCGGAAAACCTCGTCGGACGCCATGATCTGCTCGGCAAGCGTACTTTGGAAGAACGCCTCCAATCGGCGGACGTCCATTTTTTCCTTGTCGGCTTCGAAAATGAAGCGTTTGCTTGCCAGATAATCAATTTCTGCCGAAACGCCGTTTTTCAGAACGCGGTCGAAATCGCAGAACTGCATAAAGGTATGCATGGCAGTACCCTTTTGCGCGGCTGTGACGGTTTCATCTTTCTCTCGAAGCAGGAAATTCGGAACCGTCATCGTCAGATCGACGTCCTCGGAAAGCTCTGCGCCTCGATCGGCTTCATCCAGAATCGTCGGATAGAGCTCGGAAACGGAAAGCTTGGAGGGGATTTCGCTCAGACGGCGGTAAGGATAGGTATAATCCAGCCGCTCCGAAACCAGCTTTTTCGCCTCGTAATAGGTCATATCCGTCGGCTCTTCCTCATTGGTTTCCGTCGGAACGGCATTTGCTTCGTCTGCATCTGCCGGCGTGTCGTCTCCGTCTGCGGAATCTGATACGATGTCCATGAGGAAGGAATCCGTGTGATCCGCCATAGCCGTCAGGAGAAGCTCCAGATACGTCGTGGGCTCGCGCAGATCAAATTCCGAAAAATATTTGTTTTTCCATGCGTAAACGCAATCGTCTCGCCAAAGCTCGTAATCGCCGTTTGACAGATTCTTGGCGTTGACGGAAGCGGTCATATAGAGTCTTTCCTTCGGACGCGTCAGCGCGACGTACAGTACGCGAAGCTCCTCCTCGACCAGCGCGCGCTTCTTGTCCAGAAGTGCAATTTCGCGCAGAGGCGTATCCAGACGGACCATGCCGTGCTCGGCGGTCAGCTTCAGGGAAATACCGAAATCACTGTGGTAGACCGTTTTTTCTTTGGATTCGGGGAATGCCATCTTTTTTCCGAGGTTGCAAAGGAAGCAGATCGGAAATTCCAATCCCTTGGATTTGTGAATGGTCATGATATTGACCACGTCGCCGGGGGAAGCGAAGCCCGAAATATCCATCTGCGCGCGGCGCGCGAGCACGTCGTTGATAAAGGCGATGAAGCCGGAAAGTCCCTTGAAGCCTCCCCTTTCAAATCCGCGCGCGTAATTGTAAAGCGTCATCAGGTTTGCGTTCGCCTGCTCGATCTCGTACATTGAGAGCGATTCATCCGAGGCGATCGCGGAAAAGATGCCCGTATCGTTATAAATTTCCCAGATCAGCGCATCGCAGGGCGTTTCTGCGGAGAGTAGCGCGTATTTTTCATAATCGTCGAGGAATTTCTGTCCCTTTGCAAATCCCGTTTCCTTCGTAAAAGCGCGGAGCGCATCGAAGAGCGAGCCTTCCTTCAGCGAGCGCCGTATAAAGATCAGCTCGTCCAGCGTGACGCCGTAAATCGGGCTTTTCAAAGCCGCCGCCAGATAAATATCCCGCGCAGGATTGTCGATCGCGCCGAGCAGGGAGACGATCAGCAGAACCTCGGGGCTTTCAAAAAACTCCTTGTCGCCGCTGTTTTTGCAGGGAATGCCTCTGGCGGTCAGCGCATCCTCGTACGCCTTGGCGGCATTCGACGTACTGCGGAGCAGAATGACGATATCCGAGCATTTAATGGGGGTACCGTCGGCCTTCGTTTCGTTTTTCAGAAGGAATTCGATCTTGGAGGCGACGAAATCCGCTTCTCCGATCATCTCCTCCGCCTCGTCGTCTCCGGAATTGCCGGAATTGGAGGAAGTCTTCGGAATCAGATACATTTCGGGGACGGCGGTGTGCAGACCTCTGCCCGGATACAGACGCTCGTCCTCTCCGTAGCGAACCTCTTTGGCGTTCATCAGTTTATCGAAAACACCGTTGCAGAATTCGAGAATCTCCGTGGAGGAGCGGAAGTTCTGGGAAAGGAAGATCTTTGCCTGGTTTTCCTCCATGCCGTCCCGATACTTCGGTCGGCTGTCCAGAAGCTCGGAAAAAATATCCGGCTTCGCGCCGCGGAAGGAGTAAATGCTCTGCTTGATGTCACCAACGTTGAAGCGGTTGTTCTCCTTGGAGATCAGGCGGAAGATCGTGTCCTGCAATTCGTTGGTATCCTGATATTCGTCAATATAGATTTCATCGTACGCGTCGCGGAGCGAAAGCGCAAGCTCCGTCGGCGCATTTTTGTCTTTATCGTAGAGCAGACGGAAAGCAAACAGCTCCATATCGTTGAAGGTGATTACTTTTCTTCTTTTTTTCTCTTCGGAGAATCGCTTGTCAAAGGTGCGCAGGAAACAGCCGAGCTTGCGCATCGCCTCCTCCGTCGCGATGAAGCAAGCTTTCAGCGATTCTTCCGAATAAGAATAATATTTCGGAGCGATTTTTTTCAGATGATCCTTGAAATCCGATCGGAACTTTTTCATAAAGGTCTTCAGATGCATATCGCCCGAGATACCCGTCAATTTGCCGAATGCGCTCTGTAACGAGCAAATCATGGGATAGATCTCCCGATAGGGGATGCCCTTTTCCAGGGACGTGCGGAGCTTTTCGATCTCATCCCATTCGAAAGCGATCTGGGCAAGCGGCTTGGCAAATTTCTTATCAGACCGCGCCCGTTGCACGGCATCCTCGTAAATGCGTGAATAGTGAGAAAGAAGCTGGAGCAGATACTCGCGCGCGCAAAGCTCCCAAGGCGTACCGTCGAATCCGTCCTTCGCCGCCTTTTCCGCAAGGGCGCGGAAATGCTCGATCCGATCCAGAGAGTCCACGGTCGGAAAAACGGATAAATAGAGAGAGATCAGCGTTTTGGAAAGCTGATCGGTGCGCGCAACGTCACCGAAAAGATCGGCAAACGCGCCGAAATCCTCGATGGCTTCTTCATCGGGTGCGAGTGTTCCTTCAAAATAATCCTCAATCAATTCCTCCGCGATCTCGCTCATCATCAGATTGATTTCTGCTTCATCTCCAGCAGAAAAATCGGGGGGAATGTTCAGCTTCTGGAAGTTCGTACGGATCAGATCCAGACAAAAGCTGTGGATGGTACTGATTTGCGCGGAGGAAACGAGCAGGCTCTGTTTTCGGATATGCGCGTTCTCCGTATTTTCCGCAAGCTTCTTGGAAAGCGCATCGGCAATACGGGAAACCAATTCCGCCGCCGCCGCTTTTGTAAAGGTTACGACCAGGATGCGCGAAATATCACCGTCCTCCGCGCAAACGCGCTCAATGATTCTATTCGTCAGAACTGCCGTCTTTCCCGACCCCGCCGCCGCAGATACGGCGATGGAATAGCCGCGTGAATCAATGGCTTCCTTTTGGGCGGGTGTCCAAACAACTTCTCCCATATCAAATCTCCTCTCCGTTTTCCTCTGAAAACATCATTTCTTCAATGTATTTTTCCATAAAATACGAACTTTTGGAAAGCTCCGTATATTCCGATTTTTCGCAGATCGTTCCCGTCGACGCTCTCGGCTCTTCTCCGAGCAGGACCGCGACTGCGCCCGCGCCGGCGGCGTTGCCGACGAATTCGTATTTCTCAACTGCGATCGGCGGTAAAAGCCCGATGCGCCGTACGCTTTCGGCACGCAGATGAGAGCCGAAGCCGCCCGCGATGACCACGCGGGAAACGCTTTGCGCATCGATTCCCGATTCGTGCAGAAGCGTCAGCGCACCCGCGCAGACCGCCGCCTTTGCAAGCTGGATCTCACGAATATCCTTCGCGCAAATATAAATATTTCTTTTTTTGTCCAAGAAAAATACGGGATTGCCGTCCTCGTCCTCGCCGATATAGGAGGCAAAAGTGCCCGCTTCGTCCGATTCCGCGATCAGACCCGTTTCGTCGAGCAATCCCGTATCGAGCATGACGGCGACCGCGTCCACGATGCCCGATCCGCAAATGCCGACGGCGGGCGCGCCGTCTACCGTTTCATACGTGATTTCTCCGTCCCGGACGGAGACTTTGCTGATCGCGCCGGAAATGCCCGCCATACCGCAAGCGATGTGCGCACCTTCAAAGGCGGGACCCGCCGCCGCGGAGCAGAAATACAGTCCCTTCTCCGTGGAAAGACCGATTTCTCCGTTCGTTCCGACGTCTACGAACAAAACGCGCTCCCGACAGACGTCCAGCCCCGTCGCGATCATACCGCAAGCGATATCGCCGCCGACGTAAGAGGCAAAGCAGGGCGCAAAATAAGCGATCGCTTTTTCATTCGGAAGCAAACCGAGCGCGTGCGCATCGTATTCTTCTCCGAACAGCGTCGGCGCGGTGAAGGGCGCGACCGAAATGGAAACGGGATTGATTCCCGCCGCAACGTGCTGCATAACGGTATTACCGCAGATGACGGCGGCGCGGACGTTGAGGATCTCGACGCTTTTCTCTTCACACATCGCTTGCGCCGCCTCGCGGATCGCCGAGCAAACGAGCTTTTGCTGAACGGCAAGCAGGGACTCGTCCTTCATGATCTTATCCATGCGGGAAATCACGTCCGCGCCGTAAGCGCTTTGCGGATTTTTGAAACCGCGGGCGCTGAGGATCTCGCCGCTGTCCATATCGCATAAATACGCCGCGACCGTCGTCGTGCCGAGGTCTACGGCAAGGCCGAGATTGCCGGCGTCGGCGGAAGCACGGCAGAATTCTGCCCGATCCCGATAGAAAACGGTTTCGTTTTCCGTTCTTTTCGTGCGAAGAATCGGGGACGGCGTATAGGATACGCATTTGGATGACGTTTGAATCCGCATTGCTTCATCCATCGGCACGATCTCAAAATCACCGAGCAATCGGCACATACAGGCAAGGCGAATGCCGCTTTCCAATTCCCGAGGACTGAGAAAAGACCGTTCCCGCTCGTCGGGCTCGGAAACATCGCCTTTGATATACATACGGCATTTTCCGCAGGTTCCGTTGCCGCCGCAGGGCGCGTAGATCGCTCCTCCCGTTTCACGGAACAGAGAGAGCGCCGTCACGCCCTTTTGCGCTTGCACAAAATGCCGTTTTCCCTTGATTCGGATTATTCCTTCTATCATAATCTCTATCCCTCCGCGAAGCGTTCATTTCAAATTCATAGGAGCATTCGCTCCAATCGTAATACTTATTATATATGAATTTTGAAGAAGTGTCAACAAGTATCCGCCAAATTATCAGGGCGACAGCGTTTACTTTGTAATAACGCCTTGAAAAAACACAAGAGAAATCTTGACATTCTTTCGTTAAAAAGGTAAAATAAGGATGTACGGGCGTCCGATCGTTGGTTTTGGATGCCGATTACGATTGAAAAGGAGATTTTTACCATGAGCGATATTTCTTTGATTGATAAAGCCCTGGCGGTCAATACCAACATCGGTAGAGACGACGTCGTCTGGTACGATCCGACGAAGGAGCCGTTCAAGCTTTACGGCGTTCGTTACGAGGACGGACTTTACCGCCGTATGCCTGATGAGATTGCCAAGACGGTCAATCCCGGCGTAGCGGAGCTTTCCACCAACACGGCAGGCGGCCGCGTCTGCTTTGCGACGGATTCCGATTGCGTTGCGATCTCTTACCGCAGACCTTCTCTCTGGAGAATGCCCCATATGGCGCTTGCAGGCTCTGCCGGTCTGAATTTGTATATCCGTAAGGACGGCAAGCTCGTTTATTACGGAAGCTTTATACCCGATTTCAAAAAATCAGAGGGCTACGATTCCATCGTGACCTTCCCGAGCCGTGAAATGAGAGAGATCGTGATCCATATGCCTCTCTACTGCGGCGTGAAATCCTTGGAAATCGGCTTGCAGAACGATGCGAAGCTTGAAAAATGGAACGGCTACAAACGAGAAGAAAAGCCCGTCGTTTTCTACGGCTCCTCGATCACGCAGGGCGCATCCGCAACCACGCCCGCGACGGATTATATCAGCGTACTCTCCAGAAGGTTTGATACGGACGTTGTGAATCTCGGCTTTTCGGGAAGCGCAAAGGGCGAGCAGACGATGATGGATTATATCGCGGGACTTGAGATGAGCGTTTTCGTTTACGATTACGACCATAACGCGCCGAATGCGGATCATCTTCGTGCTACGCATTATAAGGGCTACCGTACCGTCAGAGATGCCAATCCCGATCTTCCCATCATCATGTGTACCAGTACGGCGTACGGCAATCTGAAAAATCCCGAATTTCCCGAAAGACGCGACGTGATCGCCGAGACTTACGAGCGCGCGCTGGCGGAGGGCGACGAAAACGTCTATTTCGTGGACGGAAAAAAGGTCTATGCGAATTTCTACGCGGACGGCTGTACGGTTGACGGATCGCATCCCACGGACTACGGATTCCGCGTGATGGCGGATGCCGTCGGCGCGGAGCTTGCAAAGATTTTTAAGGATTGAAGCTGTCAATCGGGTGTATATCCGATCAAATATATACCAACGGAAAAACGGATGGTCGAAACCATCCGTTTTTCTATTATATCCCATATTCCCGGAGCAAGCGTTCGTCCGCGATCAGATCTTTTATGACAGTCTTGACGATATCCTCCGAAAGCCGCTCAACAACGATGAATCTGAAGCGAGGATCGATATGAGAAACACCGTCTTTTTTCATGAGCGCTTCCAGATTGGCAGGCGTAGCAAAGACAACTGTATAGGCTGCGCCGTTTTCAAGCGTTACGCAAACGTCGATATTATCGTTGCGGTCGTCAGGAAGCTCGGAAAGATTTGTTGGAATAAAAATTGAATATTGCATTTAAATCGTGCGGTAGCCTGCGTTGGCAAGCGCAGCCTTGATTTCCTCGATGTGGTCGAAGTTACGCGTCTCGACGTTGATTCTGACGTAGCAGCTTGCGATCGCCATATTGGGATCGGAGCGCTCGTGTCGAACGGAGGTGATATTCGCACCGCAACCGGAGATCGTATCGCAAACGCGGACGAGCTGACCGGGCTTATCGTCGAGCGCGACGAGGAGAGTAGCCATTCTGCCGGAGGTCACCAGACCGCGGGTGATGACGCGGGAGAGGATATTGACGTCGATATTACCGCCGGAAACGAGACAAGCGACCTTCTTTCCCTTGATGGGGAGCTTATTGAACATCGCCGCCGCGACGGCAACGGCGCCTGCGCCCTCGGAAACGAGCTTCTGCTTTTCGATCATGGCGAGGATCGCCGCCGCGATCTCGTCCTCGGAAACGGTCACGATGTCGTCAACGTATGCCTGGACCATTTTGAAGGTGGTGTCGCCGGGGTGCTTGACGGCAATACCGTCTGCAAAGGTCGATACGCTCGAGAGCGTGATCTGTTCGCCCTTTTTACGGCTTTCGTACATACTGGGTGCGTTCGCCGCCTGTACGCCGTAAACCTTAATGGAGGGTCGGAGCTGCTTGATGGCAAAGGCAACGCCGGAGATCAGACCGCCGCCGCCGATCGGAACGATCACGGCATCAATGTCGGGCATTTCATCGAGAATTTCCAGACCGACCGTGCCCTGACCTGCGATGACGAGATCATCGTCGAAGGGGTGAATGAGAGTCGCGCCGGTTTCCTTCTGAAGCTCAAGCGCCTTCATATACGCATCGTCGTATGCGCCCTTTGTGAGAACGACCTCCGCGCCGAGACGCTTGGTGGACTCTACCTTGCTGATGGGAGCGCTGTCAGGCATACAAACGACGCTCTTGACGCCCTGACGGGTTGCGGCAAGGGCGACGCCCTGCGCGTGGTTACCCGCGCTGCAAGCGATGATGCCCGCTTTTTTCTGTTCTTCGGTCAGCTGGCTGATCTTGTAATAAGCGCCGCGGAGCTTGAAGCTACCCGTTACCTGAAGGTTTTCGGTTTTGAGGTAGATGTCCGTTTCGCTGCTGAGATTGGGGGCGTAAATCAGGTCGGTTTTGCGCGCGACCTCCTTGAGGATAAATGCGGCGTGATAGATTTTGTCAAGTGTTAACATGATAAGACTCCCTTCCTTCTATGTAATTGATAAATTGTTGCGCGGTACGTCCGGAGATGCCGCCGTGGCGAAGCTCCCAGCGGTTGGCGAGCGCGATCAGCTCCGATTCGTCGATCCGAATATTCGGCCGACGCTTGGCAAGCTCGCGCACGATGTCGTGGAAAAGCTGTCTGGACGGCGTATTGAAATTGATGGCGACACCGAAACGCGCGGCGAGAGAAAGCTTCTCCTCCATCGTATCGGAGCGATGGACGTCTCCCTCGTATTCCATATCGTTTCGGTCGTTCCAGGTTTCTTTGATCAGGTGACGTCGGTTGGAGGTCGCGTAGATCAGGATATTGTCAGGGCGCGTTTCCACACCGCCCTCGATGACCGCCTTGAGAAATTTGTACTCCAGCTCGTTTTCCTCGAAGGAAAGGTCATCAATGAAGATGATGAATCGGTAATTGCGGTTTTTGACGGTGGCGATGATCTCGGAAAGATCGCGGAATTGATGCTTGTAGATTTCGATCATCCGGAGTCCCGCATCGTGATATTCGTTGATCAGCGCCTTGACGCAGGAGGATTTTCCCGTTCCGGCATCGCCGTACAGAAGCACGTTGTTCGCGGGAACGCCGCGGAGAAAAGCCTCCGTATTTTCCGTCAGCGATTTTTTCTGGAGCTCATAGCCCACCATATCGGAAAGCATGACCTTATCCGTATTGTTGATGGGGAGAAATACGATGCCGTTCCCGTCGTTTTTGATACGGAAGGCGCGGTTGAGTCCGAACATACCGACGCCGTACAGACGGTAAAATTCCGTGACGAGGTCAAAAAATACGTTTTCATCCTGCGCCTGCGCCAGCTTTTCACTGAGAACTTGCACCTTTTCGCTGACGCTCCGATAATAATTTTTCTCGGATTTCGCGATAGCGCGGTAATTCGTCAGCGTGGTGAAGCAATCGATGCCGAGCGCTTCCTCAATCTCGGAAAAATCGAAACGGAAGAGCCTGTGAAAGATACGGAAATCGTTCTTTGCGAAATGATTGACGGAGCCTTCGCCCGCGCCTCTGCGTTCGGCGGTCAGGGTGAAGGAGTTTTCGTTTGTGATCAAAAGGAAAGTGAGGTAATTCTGCCAGAGGTTTTTGTCAAACCCATACGTTGTGGCAAGGTCGAGCAGACGCTTGACCTGCGTATAAATGCGGCGGACGAGGGAGATTTCGTCTGCTTTCTGTTCTCGGAAATCACGAAAAATTTCCGAGAGTTTGCAAAGAATCTCATTCTCGCCGAGCTCGCTGAAAAGCAATAAACGTGAGGCTTCGCGGTACATGATTATTCCAATATCGCGCCCTTATCGGCGGAGGAAACGAGCTTTGCGTAGCGCGCGAGATAGCCCGTTTTGACCTTGGGCTCGGGGCATACCCACGCCGCGCGGCGGCGCGCAAGCTCTTCGTCGGAAACGTGAAGCTCGATTTTACAGTTTGGAATGTCGATGGAGATGAGATCGCCCTCCTCCACAAGCGCGATCGTGCCGCCTGCGGCGGCTTCGGGGCTGACGTGACCGATGGACGCGCCTCTGGTCGCGCCGGAGAATCTGCCGTCCGTGAGGAGCGCGACGCTTTCTCCGAGACCCATACCGCAGATGGCGGAGGTCGGGTTGAGCATCTCTCTCATGCCGGGACCTCCCTTCGGTCCTTCGTAGCGGATGACGACGACGTCGCCTGCCACGATCTTTTTTGCGTAAATGGCGGCGATGGCTTCGTCCTCGGAATCAAATACGCGCGCGGGTCCCTCGTGGACCATCATTTCAGGCGCAACGGCGGACTGCTTGACGACACAGCCGTCCTTGGCGAGATTGCCCTTCAGAACGGCGATGCCGCCCGTTTCGGAATAGGGATTTTCGATGGGGCGAATGATGCTTTCATCGCGGTTGACGATATATTCGAGATTTTCACCCATGGTCTTGCCGGTGCAGGTCATGACGGAGAGATCGAGAAGATTTTTCTTCGTGAGCTCCTTCATAACGGCGTATACGCCTCCCGCGCGGTCGAGATCCTCCATGAAGGTATCGCCTGCGGGCGCAAGATGACAGAGATTGGGGGTGTTTTTGCTGATATTGTTGGATTCGTCCAGGCTGATCTCCACGCCTGCCTCGTGCGCGATGGCGGGAAGATGAAGCATGGTATTGGTGGAGCAGCCGAGCGCCATATCGACGGTTTCGGCGTTATGCAGAGCCGCCGCCGTCATAATATCGCGGGGACGGATATTTTTTTCGATCAGCTCCATGATCTTCATGCCCGCGTGCTTGGCAAGACGGATGCGCGCGGAATAAACGGCGGGAACGGTGCCGTTGCCGGGGAGCGCCATGCCGATGGCTTCCGTGAGACAGTTCATGGAGTTTGCGGTGTACATACCCGAGCAGGAGCCACAGGTAGGACAAGCGTTTTCCTCGTAGTCGAGAACGCCTTTTTCGTCGAGCGTGCCTGCGTGATAAGCGCCGACAGCCTCGAACATATGGCTCAGACAGGTTCTTCTGCCGTCGGTCAGATGACCTGCGAGCATGGGACCTCCCGAGCAGAAGATCGTCGGGATATTGAGTCTTGCCGCCGCCATCAGCAGACCGGGGACGTTTTTATCGCAGTTCGGGACCATGACCAGACCGTCAAACTGATGCGCCATGACCATGGCTTCCGTAGAATCCGCGATCAGGTCTCTGGTGACGAGGGAATATTTCATGCCGACGTGTCCCATCGCGATACCGTCGCAAACGGCGATGGCGGGGAACATGATAGGCGTGCCGCCTGCGGCGCGAACGCCCGCTTTGACGGCTTCCACGATTTTGTCAATATTCATATGACCGGGAACGATCTCGTTGTGGGAGCTGACGATACCAACGAGAGGACGGCTCATTTCTTCTTCCGTCAGCCCGAGGGCGAACAGAAGGCTTCTGTTGGGCGCGCGGTTTACGCCCTTCTTGATTTGATCGGAAAGCATAAGGACCTCCAAAAAAGTATTTCTGATTGAAAATCAACAATGGTCCGTCAGGCTTGACGGAGCATTGTTGGTCTTGAATCGTTTTGTCATTGCTTTATCCCGAGGAAAGCCTCGGGATAAAGCGTTTTTGGAATGAAATCAGTTCGATGCGCTGTCGAGGTCGTTGTCGTTCTTCCAGAGCATCTGCTCACGCAAACGTTGACCGACGATTTCCATCTGGTGCTTTGCGAGATTGTCGCGCTTGGAATTGAAGAAGCAACGGCCGTTTTTGTTTTCCGCGATCCACTTGCCTGCGAAGGTGCCGTCCTGGATATCGCTGAGAACGGCTCTCATATTTGCCTTGGTCTGCTCGTGAGGAATGACGCGGGGACCGGAAACGTATTCGCCGAATTCCGCGGTATCGGAAATGGAGTAGTTCATAGCCGCAACGCCGCCCTTATTGATGAGGTCGATGATGAGCTTCATTTCGTGGATGCATTCGAAGTAAGCGTTTTCGGGCTCGTAGCCTGCTTCCACGAGAACCTCGAAGCCGCAACGCATGAGGTCAACCACGCCGCCGCAGAGAACAGCCTGTTCGCCGAAGAGGTCGGTTTCGGTTTCGTCGTGCATGGTGGTTTCCATGATGCCGGCTCTTGCACCGCCAATGCCCGCGATGTAAGCGAGAGCGATGTCGTAAGCCTTACCGGTCGCGTTCTGTTCAACCGCGATCAGACAGGGAACACCCTTGCCCGCGACGTACTGGGAGCGGACGGTATGACCGGGACCCTTGGGAGCCGCCATGAAAACGTCCACGTTTGCAGGGGGGACGATCTGCTTGTAACGGATGTTGAAGCCGTGCGCGAAGGCGATCGCCTTGCCCTCGGTGAGGTAGGGTGCGATGTCCTTTTTGTACATATCCGCCTGATTTTCGTCGTTGATGAGGATCATGATGATATCAGCCGCCTGCGTTGCTTCCGGAACGGTCATGACGGTGAAGCCGTCTCTTTCCGCTACGGGCCAGGATTTGCCGCCGCGGCGGAGACCGATGATGACGTCGCATCCGGAATCGCGGAGGTTCAGCGCGTGTGCGTGTCCCTGGGAGCCGTATCCGACGATGGCGATTTTTTTGCCATCCAATTTGCTGATGTCACAGTCCTTTTCATAATACATTTTTGCCATAATCAAATTCTCCTTTTTCTTTGGTTGCTTCATAAATGGTATCGGCGCCGCGTTCGAGCGCAACCATGCCGGTGCGTACAAGCTCGAGCACGCCGAATTCTTTGACGAGGTCGATGATCGCCTCCGCCTTGCTGGCATCGCCGATCATAGCGATGGTCAGCGTCGTGGTGGAAACGTCGATGATGTTTGCGCGGAAAATATTCGCGATCTGGATGATACGGTTGCACGCATCGTGACTGACTGCGTTGACCTTCAGCAGGATCAACTCGCGTCGGATCGCTTTATCCAGATCCAGAACCTTGACCGAGTGAACGGGGAAGAGCTTGCGAAGCTGGTTGGAAAGCAGATTCGTCTGTCTTTGATCCGCCATCACCTCAATGGTGATACGGGAGACGGTGGGATCCTCCGTCGTTCCTACTGCCAGAGATTCAATATTGTAGCCCTTTCTGGAGAACATACGGGAAACCTGCGAAAGCACGCCGGATTCGTTGTCTACCAGAACGGAAAGAGATTGTCTTTTTACCTGATCCATATCCGCACCTCCTTTAAGAATTCACGAGGAATTGCGTGATGCGTCCGCCGACGGGAACCATCGGGCGAACCATCTCGTCCATTTCGATCGCGCAGTCGATGACGTAGCCGTGACCGCAGGCAAGCGCCTCCTTCAGCGCTTCCTCCAGCTCGCTGACGGAGGTAACGCGCTTGCCGCCGAGTCCGTACGCCTCGGCGAGCTTGACGAAGTCTGGACCGCGGTCGAGCGTGGTCTGCGAATAATGACCGTTATAGATCAGGGTCTGCCACTGACGGACCATGCCGAGGGTCTGATTGTTATAAATGATCGTGATGATCGGAAGATTGTAGAATTGCTCCGTGGAGAGCTCGTGGCAGTTCATACGGAAGCAACCGTCACCCGTGATATGAATGACCGTCTTGTCGGGATTGCCCGCCTTTGCGCCGATCGCCGCGCCGAGTCCGAAGCCCATCGTTCCAAAGCCGCCCGAGGTCAGAAGCTGACCCGGATAATCGTAATGGAAGTGCTGAACGACCCACATTTGATGCTGTCCGACGTCCGTGGCAACCATGGTGTCCTGCGGACAGATACGCGCGACGGCGTCGGAGATCTGCTTGGGGGTGAGGGTATGTCCGCCCTCATCGTATTCCGTTTCCGTTTTGAAGGAGAAAACGTAATCCTTCCATGCGGCGTGGTTCTGCTGCTCGACTCTTTCGTTGAGAAGCTCAAGCACGCGCTTGGCATCGCCGATGATATGGTGGTCGACCTCTACGTTCTTATTGATTTCGGAGCGGTCGATATCGATTTGTACGATCTTCGCCTGCTTGGCAAAGGTCGGAGGATCGAGCGCGACACGGTCGGAGAAGCGGCATCCGACGGCGATCAGAAGATCGCAGGCATCGCAGGCCATATTGGACGCCTGGGAGCCGTGCATACCGATCATACCCGTCGTCAGCGGGTTTCTGCCCTTGAAGCCGCCGCCGCCCATGACGGTGATGGCGACGGGGGAGTCAATGCGTTCCGCAAATGTAAGAAATTCCTCATGCGCTCTGCTGCGTACGACGCCGCCGCCGCAGATCAGGAGCGGTTTTTTCGATTCGCGGATCATATTCGTGAGGATATTGATATCGTTCAGGTCCGGCTCGGGTGTTTTGAGATCGTGGCTTGCGCGCTTGATCAGGGAGCCGAGTCTGCCCTGCTTGGAATGTTCTTCTCTTGAGAGCGGCGTGAATTCCGCCTTTTCCGCCGTCACGTTTTTCACGATGTCGATCAGAACGGGGCCGGGTCTGCCGCTGCGCGCGATCGCGAAGGCTTCGCGGATGATGTCTGCAAGCTTGCGGACGTCGCGCACCATATAATTGCTTTTGGTGATCGGCATGGTAATGCCTGTGATGTCGACCTCCTGGAAGGCATCCTTGCCAAGCAATCCCTCGTTGACGTTACAGGTAATGAAAACGATGGGAGAGCTGTCCATGTAGGCGGTTGCGATGCCCGTGGTCAGATTGGTGCATCCGGGACCGGAGGTAGCGAAGCATACGCCGACCTTGCCGGTCGAGCGGGCATAGCCGTCGGCTGCGTGAGCCGCGCCCTGCTCGTGAGCGGTCAGATAATGCTTGATGCGGTCGCTGTAATTGTAAAGTTCGTCGTAGACGTTCAGAATGGTTCCGCCGGGATAGCCGAAGATCGTATCGACACCCTGTTCCAGAAGACATTCCATCAGAATTTTTGAGCCTGTCAATTGCATGAATGGGAACTCCTTGTGGGTTTGGAATATTGCCGCTTTTCGTCTAAAACAACGAAAAAAACAAGTCGGCAAACGGATGAGAGTATACTTTTATATTAATTTATAGTATCACAAACGCTTTTTCTTGTCAAGCGTTTTATCCAATTTAAAGGGATAGCGCCGTTTACTTTTTGGATCCGTTGGCAAGATCATTTTTCCTTTTGTGAGGCTTTACGCGATTTTCCATGGAATAAAGTCGGAAAAAATTTGAAATCCCTATTGACTCTCACCTTAACTTTAGGCTTATAATGGTTTCAGAAAAGAAAATCTTACGGAGGTTTGAGATGCAAATTGGAGAATTCGCAAAAATTTGCGGTACGAAAATAACGGTATTGCGCCATTACGATAAAGAGGGACTTCTGGAGCCGGACTACGTGGATGCCTTTACGGGCTACCGCTATTATTCCGACGAACAGATTCCCGTATTCTTTCGCATTGCGGCGCTGAAAAAAGCGGGCTTTTCCCTGACGGAGATCAAGGCGATATTGGCTTCCGGGCAAACGAACGAAGCTTTGTTGGGCTTATTTGAGAAGAAGCAGGCGGAGCTTGCCCGCATGATCGCGGATCTCGACGAGGCAAGAAAGATCGTGACCTGCGAAAAAAAGGACTTTGACGTCATTTTTACGGAAAAGGACGGCGCGTCGGAAGCGCAGTCCACGGTGTTCGGCGCTCACGATGAGAGAAAAGCAAGGGAACTGATGGAACACGCGCTCTGCGCAAAGAAATACCAGAGGATATCCTCGTACGAAACGCGCAGTATCCCCAATTCCAATTACGCCTATCTCATCTGTCGTGTGATCAAGCTGAATATGAACGCGATGAACGTCCACGAGCATTTCGGGCTTCCGTTCGAGCATGACGGGCGCATCGTCGGAAAATGGGAGCTGCTCGGGGAATATGCGGTGAAAAGTGATTTTTACGAGGGCTTTCCCAAGGGAGGGCATACGGTATCCGACACCGTGAAGACGCTGTATTTTCTGCCGGAAGGAAAACGGTATTGGTGCTATGCGTGGACGAAGGGCAAGATCCTATGGTTTTCGGGCGGGGATTCTACCGTCAATTCCTATACGATAGAAGCTCATGACAATACCGTCTATATGTTCGTGGAAATGAAATCCTTTGAATACCGCTACGGGGGCAGACCTACGGTTCTGGTGCTGCGGCAGATCGATCGCATTGCGTATACGGCGGAGGACGTCCGAAGGAAGGATAACGTGGATTTGCCGTTTGTTCCCGACCCTGCGGTAATGGGAAGCTGGCGCGTTTTCGATTGCGTGAAGTCAAAGGAGCGCTTTGATCCCGCGCATCCGACGATGGAGCCGTTTGCGCTCCATACTCTGGAATTTTCCGAGGACGGAACGGCGGCGCTGATTCGATCCTCGCTTGAGAAAAAGAATGCACATAGAGAGCCTTGCCGCTGGACCGCGGGAACGCTCATACGCGGAGAGCTTGCCGCTTGCGCGTACGAGATCCGATGGATCGAAGGAAAGGAATATCTCTTTATGGAGTGGAAAAACGGAGATTACGTGTACGGCGGCTGTGAGCCTTGGTGTTACGTGTTTGTAAGAGATTGATTTTTGAGGAGTATGATGACTATGAAAAAATATTTCCATTCTGCTTTCCATATTCATACGTTGATTATTTGCTTTCTGACTGTTTTTTTCATAAATTTCTACCTTTATTTGGGTTCGATCGGATTATCGGGCGGAATGCGTACTGCGCTTTGCGCTTTGATCCACATTGGCGTGTTGGCCTACAGATATTGGAACTGGGGACACGATTTATCCGTGAAGGATCGATGCACCTTGCGCGATTTTCTGATGGGAATGATTCCCTCGCAAATCATTCACGTTTTGTTTTATCTTTGCGTATATTTGGTATTTGCTTTTTTGTACCGTCATTTTCTCTACGAGATGTTTGAGGTCCTTCGATTGGGCAATCTTGCATTGTTTACGTTCGTGTTGGGGTGGGCGTTTGCCTTGATGGGACATCGGATTTTTGTATTGAGTATGGAATCTTTCGGATGCGTGATGGCGTTGCTTGCCGTTTCCGTAGCCGTTTATATTTCGGTATCTTATGCTTGTTATGCTTGGGGAGTCGCTTCCCGTGAGCGGGAGCGCAGGGAAATGATACAGGGAATTCAGAGAAAAAAACGCGCTCCGTTTGCCAAGCGCTACCGTTTTGTTCCTCTTTTGAATATCGTGCCGTTGTTTTCTTTTTTACACAGGCATTTATCAGTCACCGAATATAAGATGCGTCCTGCGATATTTCTGCTGATATTTTTGTTTGTTGCGAGACTTCTTTATAACGCTCTGTGCGTTTGGCTCTGGTTTTTTGTTCCGAACTTTTACTTTTATTATTCTCTGAAGATCATAGGCGTATATCTTTTGGGGATTTTCATTTCTTCGATAGAATTGCGGGATATAAAGGCATCGGAAAAGAAAATGTGAACAAAAACAGACGGTCTGATTTGTAAGATTTGAACGTAGCAACTGTCGGTTGCTAAAATTTCCAAGTGCGATTGGTTGCTTTTTGACGGGTTTCATGCTATAATCAGTGCGGAAAAAGGAAAAAGAAAGGAGTTTCCATGATGAAACTGCATGAAAAAATTTACCGTCTCCGCACGGAAAAAAAGATGTCCCAGGGCGATCTCGCGGAGAGTCTGGACGTTTCGCGCCAATCCGTTTCCAAATGGGAAACGGGCGCTTCGATCCCCGACCTGGATAAGCTCGTGAAGATGAGCGATCTTTTCGGCGTAACGATGGATTACCTTGTGCGCGAGGAACGGGAAGCCGTATCGGAAAATACGCAACGGTCAGATGAGCCCGTGGCTCAAAATACCGTTATCGTCAAGGAAGTGTTTCCGATCAGAAAATTGTTCGGCGCGATCCTGTTCGTCGGTGCTTTCATTTTGCTCTTTATCGCGTGGCCGCTTTCCGTTTTTGCGGCAGCGCTCGGCGCGATCTGCTTCATCTTCCGCAAGCATACGCTTCTTTGGTGCGCATGGTTTACGTACTTTTCCTTGGATACTTTTTTGGTTACGGGTACGGCGATCAGCAGAAGAGCTGTTTTTTCGCCCCATGCTTATGGGGAATACGGCATTCGCATGATCGTGCATTGGGTATATCTGCTGCTTCTCGTTGCTTTGATCGGCTGGACGGTTTTGACCTTCCGTCGCGTTCGCTGTGCCCTTACCGCTCGTGGAAGGACGGGACTTGCGCTTGGCTGGATTGTAGCGTTCGGCGTTTTGCCTCTGATCCATTTTATCCTTTCCGGATGGGTGGGAAAAAAGCTTATGGCTTTGACCGAAGCCGCGGGAGGCGTATTCACGGTAGGATCCGAGCTCTACGAGCAGTATCGCTTTTACGTCGATCTGATGGGTACGGTTGGGTTCGTGACCGAGTGGATACAGATCGTTGCTTTTCCGATCTTGCTGGTGATCACGGTTTCCCTGATTCATATGCGAAAGGAACGAAAAGTCTTATAATCGAAAATCCCCGACGGACGGTCCATCAAAAAATAAAAAGAAGGTTATCATTTCAACATGAAAAAATCACTTTGTTTTCTACTTTGCTTTTCCCTGCTGTTTCCGCTCGTCTCCTGCGGTCGCTCCCGCAACGAGGAAAGCGAGGAGCTTTCGCTTTCGATGACGCGCGGCGAGGAATTCAAAATCATTCAATTTGCCGATCTGCATTTCGGCACGGAGGGAGAGCAATTCCATAACGCGGATGAGGCGCGGACGGTCGGATTCATGAACGATCTCGTGGAAAAGGAAAAGCCCGATCTGATCGTTCTGAGCGGAGATAATATCATGAATACGGGTGTGGAAGGCATCAAGGAGCTGATCGCCATCATGGATGCCTATCAAACGCCGTATACCCTCGTATTCGGCAACCACGATGCGGAAACGACGCTTCCCGGATACCGCAAGCGAGACGTTTCGGATTATCTGGAGCGTTGCGATTCGCCGTGGCTACTGTACCGCGCCGGCTATATTGAGAATACCGCCGAAAACCGATACGGCAATTTTTCGATTTCTCTGACAGACGAGGAGACGGGCGCGCTCCTCGGCGCGATCGTGATCGTGGATACGGGTACTTACGATTATGAGGCGGGACGCTATCAATCCATCACGGAGGGACAGATCGCGTGGTATAAAAACGAGATCGTCAGATTGAACGGCATTTATGCCGAACAGAAAAACAACGCGCACGAGATCATTCCGACGCTCACCTACGGGCATATACAGCTCCCCGAGCATTTCACCGCCTACCGAAAAGCGGCTGACGGAGACGGCGCAGACTTCGTCTATCGGCAGACGCTCGGCGGTTGGATGGAAAACGCGGTTTTCGGGCAGGAGAATGCGGAGCCGTCCCCCTTTTATACGGCGATGAAGGAGATGGGGAGCGCGAAATCCTATCTTTGCGGTCATATGCACGGACTTTCCTATCACGTAAAAATGGACGGCATCCTTCTCGGCTTCTGTCCGCAGATCGGCGTGAGCTCCAATCGGGATAAGGTCTGCAAAACCTTCGTATATACCTTTGACGAAAGCTTTGATTTACGCCTGCGGTTGGTTGAGGAGTCCTGACCCATTCCGCGCAATTTACCATGGAACAAAGAGAAAGGATGATTTTATGAAAATCAGAACGGATTTTGTCACCAATTCGAGCAGCAGCTCCTTTGTGACGGTTCAAATTTACACGAAAAAAGGAACCGCAGTATACGATCTTGACGAAGATTTCGTCATGCCCCCGAACGACGAAGCGACGCTGAGGCTTCTGACGGAGCTTCCGGACCGCGAGGCGCTTTACCGCTTTTTCTCCATGACGGAGGACGATCTTCTGTTCGCCACGGTAGACCCAAAAGAGATCTCCTTGTAGGACGTCGTGAAGATTCGTTATGCATTCGGCTGGGTGATGGACGGCGAGGATGCGGGCGCATATCTGAAAACGCTCGGCTTCGATCTGCACGATTTCGATCCCGACGCGAAAGAGGTCCGCGAAAAAGTTATCTTTGATGCCGCGGGCAACATCATTTGCGGAGATGTCCGGATCTACGATCTGAATCAAAAAACCGTATCTTACGAGGATGCGACTCCCGCCGATGCTTACGGCGGATAATGCCCGCTTCCTTGCGATCAGTCCGAATGCAAAAAAACTGTACCCACAAAAAACGTTCTGTCCTTTTTCTTTATACGGTAAACGTCCCGTACGAATAAAATCCGCCGGCGAACTTCTACCCGGATTCGATACTTTCGCCTTGCGCTTTTTTGGGTTCCCTGATATAATAGAGCCAGAAAATAAACGGACGTGCTTGATAACCTGAACTTGACGAAGAATAGAAAGATAAACTTATCTTTGCTTTTCGGTTATCGACAAATCCGATGAAAGCGTGGTGCGTAAAATGACGATTGCTTATTCCGAAAAAATCAACGGATTCCCCGAAACAGACGGTCTGGACTTTATCAACAAACTGACCGTAGAGACCTTACCGCTCTTTTTTTCGTCCGACGTGGATGAAACCATCCTGAAGATGAAGGAAAATTACGAGAGCAGCAAAAACGATGCCTTCCGCCCTGCCGCCGCCCGAACGGAAAAAGCCCTTTTTCGTCTGTATGAGGCGAAATATATGATCCTTCCGCACGTCGGCGTGGATCTTTGCGGCTTTTGCTTTGACGATGCGTATCACGATGCCGCGGTCCGTCAGACCGCCGAATGCTACGACCGTCAATACGCGGAAGCCGAATACGGGGCGGCGCTGGCGGCGGTCAGAGAGAAGGATTACGTGACGGCGGGCGCGCATTTCAAGAACGCCGCGCTATGCGGTCACAGGGACGCGCAATACAATTACGGCGTTTCTCTTTCAAAGGGCGAGTTGGGAGAGCCTGACCCGCTGGAGGGCGCGTTCTGGTACTTCATCGCCGCCAAGGGCGGAAACGCAAAGGCAATGGTGAATCTCGCTATCGCCTACCGAACGGGACGCGGCGTTTCGGCAAACGGACCGATGATGATCTATTGGTACGCGAAGGCGGCAACCATCCCCTTTCCCTACGCCGTATACTGTCTGGGACTCTGTCTGCAAAACGAGGAGGTGCTCACGGAGCAGACGCTTCTCGGGCGCACACTGAAGGTGTCCTCCGAACGGCTTGACGAGCCTGAACGCCGTGAATTTGCGGTCAACGTCGCCCAGCAGATCATCAAAGCGATCAAGGACTATACGTATCATATCTGATATTTCCCCAAACGGACGAAAAAACCTTCCGTCACCGCAGAAAAACGCGGCGGCGGAAGGTTTTCGTTCTATCAGACCGTCAAAGCGGTATTTTGCGCGATCAGAAGAGAAATTTGATCGTTCCGTCCGTGCATTCGACCTCGCGGATGACGGATTTGGCTCTCCATCTGGAATGAAGAGGGATCTTTTTCCAATCCTTTTTCGTCCCCTTGAATCGGATTCTCGTCAGCGCGCGGCAAATACCGAAGGCGTACGGTCCGATACCCGTCACGGAGGCGGGAAGCGTGACCTCGCGCAGACTCGAACAGCCATAGAAGGCGTATTGCACGATGAGGAGTCCGCGGGAATTGCGGATCGTTACCTTTTCCAGACCCGCGCAGCCACGGAACGCGCCCTCGCCGATGGCATCGAGGTTGTTGTCCACGGTCAGATATTTCAGGTTTTCGCAGTTTTCAAATGCGAAATCGTCGATACGGTCCATAAAGTGGGGGACGTATAGTCCCGTGATCTGTGCGCAATCGGCAAACGCCCTTTCGTAAACGCCGAACGTTCCCTTCGGCGTCACGATATCCGAATCCGTACAGCTTCCAATGCCCAGAAGAACGCCGTTATAGGAGAACCGCAAGCCTTGCGAAGGCTGCGCGGAAAGCGGCTTGTCCTTCGGCTTTTCTGCGGGTGCGGTCTTGGGCGTCGGTTTGGGAGGCGCTGTCAGCGCATCGGATTGCTCCGTGATCCGCGCGACCGCTTCCAGAAATTCATTATAAAATCCGGGCTTGGAGGCATCGAGATGCTGTCTGCCCGATTCGCAGAGCGCGAGGGGAAGCTCCTTCGGGGAAAAGCCCTTGTAAGCCACGATCAGGGAATCGGGATGCTTCGCGCCCGCGCGGATCAGCCGCTGATAACGCGACCATTCGTTTTTCACCCACGTCGCGTTGGCGTAGCCGGGCTTGGAGGCGTAGACCAGCATGACCTTCGCCGTCGAAAGCGCGCCGTAAATATAGGGCTCGTATTTCTCGCCGGCTTTGCCGCGCAGGCTCTCCCTGCTGAAAAATACGCGGTAGCCCTTGCCGAGCAGATAGATATAGAGCTCTCGCATCTCATCGCTGTCGGCGGTACGGTCGATGCCGTTTTCCGCGTCGCTGTCCTTGTAGCTGATGAAAATATCGTAGGGCTTCTCGCGGCTTGCCTTGTCCAGCCATTCCCGACGGACGCTCTCGATATACTCCGCGTGCGCGCGGAATACGGCGCGGCTCTCCTCGTCGGCGTATTCCACGGCCTTCCGATAATCCTCGGCGTTCCATACGCTTTCGATGGATGCCGCGTAGCAGGTCGGAATTTGCTTGCCGTCGTAATCCCTCTCGTATTTGATGCCGTACCGCGCCATCAGTCTGCCCCAATAGGCGTTGGCGTTGCGCGGATAACGGCGGATGATATCGTCGAAATCCTGCTCCGCATCGGCGAATTCTGCCAGGCGAAGCCGCTGAAAGGCGTTGAAAAGAAGGGTGCTTTCTTCACCCGAGATCATCTCGGGCATATTGGATCCGCAGTATGCGCAAACACGTCTGCCCTTTCGCAAAACGTATTCGCCGCCGCAGTTATAGCATATATTCTGATTCATGTTAATCTCCTCACGGTCTGATTCTGTTTCGGCTTGACGGCGTCACTTCTGCGGAAATAAAAATTTGATCTTCAGATTTTTGCATTGGATCTCACAGAGCGGGAAGGACGCGCCGCGCTTTTTGCCGAAAAGGACCTTTTGCCAGATCGGCTTTTTACCTCTGCGGTGGATGCGGGAAAGCTTCGGGCATTGATCGAACGCCCCTCTGCCGATCCTCTGCATACCGTTGTCAACGGAAACGACGGAAAGAGAGGTACAGCCGTAGAACGCGGAATCTCCAATGCTTCGCGCGCCGTCGGGAAGGACCGCCGCCCACAGCGAGGTGCATCCGTGGAAGGCGTTGCTTCCGATGCTCTTCACGCTCCGACCGAAGCGAACCGCCGAAAGGCGCTCTGCGCCGCTGAAGGCAAAGCTGCCGATTTCCGTGACGGCATCGGGAATCCGAAAAACCGGATCCTGCTTACCGACCGCATATTGCAGCAGCGTTTTGCCGTCCGAGGTGTAGAGATTGCCGTCCACGGAGACGAAACGCGGATTTTTTTCCGAAACGGCGATCTCGGACGTACCGAGAAAAGCCTGTTCCCCGATCGAAGTCACGCCGGCGGGGATCTCCATTTTTGCGGGACAGCCGCAGAACGCGCAAGCCGCGATCTCCTGCACGCCGCGTCCGAGCGAAAGTGAGGAGAGGGACGCGCAGTCCAGAAATGCGCCCCATCCGATCTCCGTTACGGTATCGGCGATTTTCACGCAGGCGAGTCGGGAACAGCCGCGGAAGGCTTCCGCGCCGATGACCGTCACGCCGTCCGCGATCTCTGCGGAAATCAGCTCCGCGCGATCCAGAAACGCTTCCTTCGCTATGCTCGTTACCGGATAGCCGTCAAGGCTGTCGGGGATCAGAAGGTGCTCCTTCTCATAAACGCCGATCCCCGTGATCCGACAGGTCACCCGGTCCTTATTGACCGCGTAGGCAAGTCCCATGGCAGATATTTTCGTTTTCATAGCACAAAACCTCTTTCTCAAACGAGATATTTTATATTTTCATTATACCATAGATGCGCGGAAATGCAAGAAATTTTTTTTGCGGTTTTTTCACACGTCGGGCAATAGCGCACCTTATCCACCGCTACCGCGACCTCTCAACCGCGTTGAGCGGTGGATGAGTAGTTTTTGAAAAAATTTTAAACACATTTGTCCGTCGAATTTTTTTGTCTCTGTTTTTATGTTGTGAAAGCCGGAAGTAACATTTATCGTTCCGGCTCACAAAAAAGCAAATGCGGTTGCCCTGTTGAAAAAAGCAGGACAACCGCATTTATTTTTACGGAAAATGATTCCGCATCGAGCTTACAGATCCACCTCACCGTCGGCGCAGAGGACCTTTTGCGCAGGAACGTCTGCGTTCCAACCTTCTCCCTTCTCGATTGCTTGCCAAGCCGCTTTCGAGCCTGTGAAGCGAACGATTTGCAAGCGCTTACACTTGCTGAACGCCTCTTTTCCAATACGCGTCACGCCGTCGGGAACGATGACGCTTCGCAGATTGGGACATTTCGAAAAAGCTTCGCTTTCGATTTGGAGACGTCCCTCTTCCAGATAGACCTCGCGGAGCGTTTTACAGCCGCGCATTGCGATCCGGACGGGAAGTCTGCGGATGACGGACGGAACGATCGCCGCGTCCGCTTCTCCCTTGTAATTCGTAATGACGTAGGCATCGCCGACCCTTTTGACGGTGAAAATCTTTCTGTGATCGGCAAGCGTTTTTTCACGCAAGCCAAAATCCTTTTCCGTCTGAATTTCTTCCATTTTTTCGAGTGCTTCCGGCGGGTACAGACGGTTTTTATATTCCAGAAGCATGGTCCGGATTTCCGCGCTGTTTTCCGCCGCGCCGATATAACGGTCGATCTCCTCGGGAGCGGGCTTTTTGAGCATGGAAAGCAGCTTCTGCAAGGCTTTCGCTTCGCCGCCCGCGATCAGTTCGGGAATGAACGCTTCGCGGAACGTCTTATGCTTCACGCGAGCTTCCAGCTTCTTTTCCAGAATCCCATTCGTTTGCAACGCGCCCAGAAGAAACGGGAGCGCGAGATTCTTCGTGCCAAAGCTGTCCATAAGCATTTTGATTTGCGCTTCGTCGGCGGACGTCGGCGCAAACGTACACGCCCGAAGCTTCATATTGGACGGGAAGGCGTCTTTTTCCATCGTTCTGATGCTATCGGGAACGGTCACGCTTTCCAAATGCAAGCAATGAAAGAACGCCATATCCCCAATGCTCGTCACGCCGTCGGGAATGACCGCGTCCGTCAGATTCGTATATCCGCTGAAAACGGAATCGGAAATGACCGTTACACCGTCTGGCACCGTAACCCGACCGCCTTTTCCGCAATAGTCAAAAAGCACGTTTCGGACGATGACCATGCCTTTTTCATCCGCCAGACCGCGGCAACCGCCGAAGGCGTTTTTCCCGATCTCCTTTACCCCCTCGGGAATCGTCACGCGCGTCAGGGCTCTGCAATCGTAGAACGCCTCCTCTCCAATGCTCGTTACGCCGTCGGGAAACCTCACGCTCGTCAGCCCCTGACAATCGTAGAACGCGGATTTTCCGATCCTCGTCACGCTGTCCGGCATGGTCACACTCGTCAGACTGTCGCAGCAATAGAAGGCAGACTCTCCGATGACCGTCACACCATCGGGAACCGTGACCCGACCGTCCTTCCCGAAATAATCAAAAAGGACGTTGCCGATGATGACCATACCGTTTTTATCCGTCATACCGCGGCAGCCGATGAACGCATTTTCGCTGACGTGCGTCAAGCTGTCGGGAACGAAGACGCTTTCCAAAGCAAAGCAATCGCAAAACGCAAAGTCCCCAATGCTCGTCATGCCGTCGGGGATCTTTACGCTTTTCAGACTTGAGCAATCGCAGAACGCAAACTGTCCAATGCTCGTCACGCCTTCGGGAATCTTTATGCTTTTCAGACTTGAGCAATCGCAGAACGCAAACTGTCCGATGCTCGTCACGCCGTCGGGGATGGTCACGCTCGTCAGAGTGTCGCGCCCATTGAAAACCCCGTTTCCAATGGCAGTTACGCCGTCGGGGATGGTCACGTCGCCGCCCTTGCCCCGATATTTTATCAATATCCCGTTTTCTATATCAAAATCACGATCATTCATACGATTTCCTCTCCGCCGTATCAAGGCGCTTGTTTTTGGGATTTTTTACCGTGATCATTATACCATACGCCGCGCCCTATAGCAAGAGAAACGGGATGAAAATACAGGACAACAGCATTTACTTTTTTTCGATACATTATTGTTTGAAAGGGTATTCAAACAAGAATTTATCATTGATTTTTATAAAAAGTAAATACTGTCGCCATGGAAAATCTGAAAAATCCTCTTGACAAACGAATAGAATCTTTGTATAATGATATAATAAATGAAATGCAATCGTATGGGACAAAGCCCCTGCAGGCTGTCGGCACAGAGAAACGCGTCACCGGCTGAAAGCGCGTTCGGTACAAGCGCAGGAGGATACCACCCGCACGGCTGTGCGCAGGAAATGGCGCATCGGGTCCGCCCGTTAAAGCGGGAATGAGTGAAACTTTGAGTGGAACCGTGCTTTTGCACCTCAAACCGTACCTTTTCGTGCGGTTTGAGGTTTTTTGTTTATGAAAATTTTTCAGAGAAAGGAAACCGGATTATGAAAATCATCGGACAGGACGGACTCATCGTAGAGTCCACATTTGAAGAAGAGCTTGGCAGAAACGCGCTCCGTCATACGGCATCGCATATTCTCGCGCAGGCTGTCAAGCGCCTCTATCCCGAGACCAAGCTCGCCATCGGTCCCTGGATCAAGGACGGCTTCTATTACGACTTCGACCGTGAAACACCCTTCACGGAGGACGATCTCACCAAGCTGGAAGCAGAAATGAAAAAGATCGTCAAGGAAAATATCAAGCTCCAGCGTTACACGCTCCCCAGAGAGGAAGCGATCAAGTTTATGGAGGAACAGGGCGAGCCCTACAAGGTTGAGCTCATCCGCGATCTTCCCGAGGATGCGGAAATCAGCTTCTTCAAGCAGGGCGATTTCACCGACCTCTGCGCAGGTCCCCACCTCACCTATACCTCTGCCGTCAAGGCGTTCAAGCTGACCTCCGTTACGGGCGCTTACTGGAGAGGCAATGAAAACAATAAGATGCTCTGCCGTATTTACGGTACCGCCTTCGCAAAGAAGGACGAGCTCGAAAAGCACCTTGCCGCCGTTGAGGAAGCCAGAAAGCGCGACCACAACAAGCTCGGACGCGAACTCGAATTCTTCACCACCGTCGATTCCATCGGTCAGGGTCTCCCGATCCTGCTTCCCAAGGGCGCGCGCGTGATCCAGCTTCTCCAGAGATGGATCGAGGACGAGGAACAGAAGAGAGGCTATCTCCTTACCAAAACGCCTCTCATGGCAAAGAGAGAGCTCTACAAGATCTCCGGTCACTGGGATCACTACCGCGACGGTATGTTCATTCTCGGCGATCCCGACGACGAAGAAGCGGAATGCTTCGCGCTCCGTCCGATGACCTGCCCCTTCCAGTATCAGGTGTTCCTCAATAAGAAGCGCTCCTACAGAGAGCTTCCCATGCGTCTGGGTGAAACCTCCACGCTTTTCCGTAACGAGGACAGCGGCGAAATGCACGGTCTGATCCGCGTTCGTCAGTTTACGATCTCCGAGGGTCACCTCGTTCTCCGTCCCGACCAGCTCGAGGAAGAATTCAAGGGTTGTCTGGAACTCGCAAAATACTGCCTGGATACGCTCGGACTTCTCGAGGACTGCACCTTCCGCTTCTCCCAGTGGGATCCCGCCCGTACCGACAAGTACGAAGGCACCGCTGAACAGTGGAACGAAGCGCAGGAGATCATGGGCAGACTTCTCGACGAAAACGGCATCAAGTATGAGATCGGTATCGACGAAGCCGCTTTCTACGGTCCTAAGCTCGATATCCAGTGCAAGAACGTATTCGGTAAGGAGGATACCATCGTAACCATCCAGATCGACATGCTTCTCGCGAAGAAATTCGGCATGGAATACGTTGATTCCAACAATAAGCTCGTCAACCCCTATATCATCCACCGTACCTCCATGGGTTGCTACGAGCGTACCCTCGCGCTTCTCATTGAAAAATACGCAGGCGCGCTCCCGCTCTGGATGGCTCCCACCCAGGCGAAGGTCATCACCATTACCGACCGCTCCAACGAATTTGCCGCAAAGGTCAACGCCGCTCTGTGCGCAAAGGGCATCCGCAGTGAGCTTGACGCGCGCGCAGAAAGCGCAAACTACAAGATCCGCGCCGCACAGCTGGAGAAGATCCCCTATATGCTCGTGATCGGCGATAAGGAAGTTGAAAACGGCACCGTTTCCGTTCGTACCCGTGACGGTAAGAACCTCGGCGCGATCTCCGTCGACGAATTCATCGCCAAGGCTCTGAACGAGATCGAAAACAAGGTCAGATGAGCGAGCCGAAGCCCTTCGGCAAGGGCGCAAAATTTTACAATATGACCATGGTCGTGAATGCAGCGGGCGAGGTTCTCGTGCTTGACAGGATCAAAACCGACTGGCCGGGACTGACGTTTCCGGGCGGAAAGGTGGAGAACGGCGAGAGCTTTGCCGCATCCGCGATCAGAGAAATCCGTGAGGAAACGGGACTTTCCGTTTTCTCCGTGATCCCGTGCGGAACGGTCCATTGGGCTGACAAAAGGACGGGACACCGCTATATCGAATTTCTCTATAAAGCCACCTCGTATACAGGCGAGCTGATCGGAGAAACGAACGAAGGCAAGGTATTCTGGATGAAGCCCGATGCACTCCGCGCTTCCGACAGACTTTCTCCGAATTTTGCGCATTATCTCCCGCTCTTTCTGGACGGCGGCTATTCCGAGCTCTTTTTTGAATGGGACGGATCCTCCTGGGAAGGAATTCCGCAGTATTTCGCTTTTTAAAAAGCGGGCAACGACCGTAGGTTTTCCTATGGTATAAAAAGAAACGCTTTGCTTCACCGTAACGGGGCAAAGCGTTTTTTCTTTTTCCAAAAAATTTCAAAAAGGTATTGACAAATGGTTTTTCATATAGTATAATAATTAGGCTGTGAAAAAACAGCAAAGTTTCATATTGTTTTCGGGGTGTGGCTCAGTTTGGTAGAGTGCTTGGTTCGGGACCAAGAGGCCGGAGGTTCAAATCCTCTCACTCCGACCACAAAAAGCCTTGTAAATGCTAAGTTTACAAGGCTTTTTCTTTTTCTCAAAATAAGGTTGACCACACCTTTGACCATTTACGGAAAAGGTTCAAAATGTAATCTCAAGAGGTTCAGCGGATAGGAGGAATGATTGTGAATGTAATGGAAAGTAAACTGAATGAGATATTGTCAAAAGCCGGTGATGTTGCTGCTGAAATATTGCAGATGTGCGAAGATTTCACAACAGATGAAATGATTTCATTGAATTTTCAATTGCAGAATGAATTGAGAATACGTTTGGCAACGAACAAATTGGAGGAAGACGTTTGGGATCGTCTGCTATCAATCATGTCACCAAATGAATTGTCAGAAGACGTATTAAATTATCTCATAAGAAATCATATTTCTTTGCCGATGCTTTGCCATATGCAATTGAAGGACAAATGGTTAATGAAATTGATGGCGTATGATGACGCGCCCGTGTATACATTGGCTAGAAGATATTACTTGTCGGACGAATATTCATCCGAGGATTTTTTGCAATTTTACAATCAATGCTTGCGTAATAAGGACGATATTTCTTTGCATTTGCTTGACGTTTACAGCCAAGCGGATAAACGTGGGTTATTAATTTTCTTATGTTCAAATAATAAGGATTTTGAGCATAAGGAAAGATTACAATGGTATCGAGTTGCGGATCAGGTTCGTGGGATTACAAATAGTGCAGATATTACATCCATTTATAAAGAGTATCGAAATGTCGGTATCGTCCTGACTGAAATAGCAAGCAATTATTTTACGCCGGAAGAGATTCTTTTGGAATTGTTATCTGTGAAAGGAATTTTATACGCAAATAAAATTCGAAAGAACAGTGAAAAAACGTTAAAGTTGAAGCAACTCGCAGAGGAAATATCATTAGAGCGCTGATTGTGAAAATTTTGGAAAAAACGTCTGTGTGTTCCGCGTATCAATTTTTGAGGGCTGACCATCGATCAGCCCTCTCTCCATTCACCCTTGCCATTTTCTCCGTTTCAATTGAGCTCTCCGCTTTTTTTGTGCATTTTTCTTACATATCCATTCGCGGTATTTTCTTTTGAAATAGCTTTTGATATAATATAATCACAAAGGAGAGTGATTCCATGAAATACAAAAACGCCAAGGATATTTTCCCCGAAAATCTTTTACGACAAATTCAAAAATACGTTTCGGGTGAACTCATCTACATTCCGTCCGATACGCAAAAGAAAAAGGAATGGGGAGAAACTTCGGGATACCGTCGTTATTTATACGAAAGGAATCGAGATATCAAAGCTAAATTCTCGGAAGGCACCACCATAGAAGCTTTAGCAGAAGAATACCATCTCTCTTTTGATTCTGTCAAAAAAATTGTTTACAGCAAAAAGGAGGTCTTTATGCTCGAATACAAAGCCACGCTTTCAAGTGCCATGCAATTTGCCAAAGTAGGAAAAATCGAAGAATGGGTACATACCTATCTTCTCTCGGACGGACACAATAAAGCTTTTTCTGATGGGCTCAAACTGTTTGACCGTTATTGGATTGGTCCAATTACCATGCCGCTTTCCGAATTTCCGAGATGTGTTGGTCCGGAAGAAGGCATGCGTTATTCGATACCCGAAAATTATTTTCAAAAGCATGTCAAAAAGCTTATGGATGTCATTCAAAATAACAAAGATATGCCCCCGTTGATCGTTCATTTTTATGATCACAAATGGGAACTTAACGACGGCAATCATCGGCATGAAGCTTATAAACGTCTCGGTATTACCGAATATCCCGTTATTGTTTGGATTACGGAAAATGAAGAATACGAGGAGTTTTTGATGCGATACAGCGAATTCTTGAATAAGGAATAATACTTGCCTACGACAAGGATTTCTCGTCAGAAGTTTCAATATTGGTTTTTGCGTATATGCAAACTTAAATGAAGTTTAAGGCATTGAAAAATGCTGTTCTTTGCCTACCGCACACCAATTTTTGAGGGCTGACCATTCGGTCAGCCCTCTCCTCATTCACGCCCTTGCTATCCTCGCCTTTTCCGCTGCGATCTCCGCTTTCTTTTCTTCAATCATCACCGTGGGCGCTTGCTCGCATTCTTCTTTCGTCTTGGCGTAGACGTTGAATTTCTTCCGTTTACCATTCGGCATTTTCGGATAGAAGCTTCCTTCCCACAGATTTTCATTGATCTGATACAGACAACCCGTTCCGCTTTTGCGTATCTTGGGCACATACGGCTCAAATTGCTCGGCGATATTGATTTGTGTATTTGGCATTTCTGCGTTTGTACCGCCGATTTTGCGGTCGATCTTCACCGAGGCTTGCGTTCGCATGGTGTCTGTGACGTGCGAGTAAATGTTCAGCGTAGTGAACATCAAAAATCGTCACATCTTATGGGTAGGCTTTGATTGGTTCTTGTCGATGAGCTTATAGTAGATGTGGATTTCGCGGGGCTCTTTGCTATACTTGCCCGGACACTCGTCAACGGTAACGAATTCGATCAGCTCCATACACATCTCTCGCGTCAGCTCGGGAACGCCGATATAGCTTTTCAAACGACGGATAAACTCATCTACATCCGCGTGACGCTCGACCTCGCTATTGAGGCGGCGTTTGATCTCGGAGAGTTCGACGGTGAGATTTTTCTTTTCTTCTTGATACTTTGAAAGTAGGTTGATGCAGACTTCCTCGGAGATTTTGCCAAGCACCTTGTCCTCGTACACGGTGGAGATTAAGCGTTCAAGTTCGGCAAGGCGACGATTGACCTGCGTTTCTCTCTTGCGGTCGGCAGCAAGTGTATCGGCAGCAAGCTTCTCACTACGGCTGAGAAATGCTTTTCTCGCTTTGTTTTCATCCGCTTCGACCAAGCCGATCTTGGATCGTATATCCTGCAAGACGATCTGATTGAGAATCTTAATTTGGATATAGTGGCTCGAACACACTCTATCACCAAATTTTGAATAGGCTCCGCACTTGAAGTTTTCTCTGTGGTAGGTTCTCGGATCGGTTCTCTTGTGCCTTGTATTGTTCCACGCGATATACATCTTGTTACCGCAATCGGCACAATACACAAGTCCCGACAAGGGATTGACATATCCCGTCTTGTTCTTCTTTCCTTGGCTTACCGAGGCTTCCATCTCACGGCACTTGTCTCAAAGCTCTTGTGTTACGATGGCTTCATGAGTATTGTAGATCGTAACCATATCCTCGGGATCGTTCTTGACCTGCTTTCTGTTCTTGTAGGAGAGCGTGTAGGTCTTGAACTGTACTAAGTTTCCAAGATAGATTGGAATAGTCAATATCTGCTTGACTACCGAGTTCGACCAAAGGTGATGAGATTTGCGCGTGTTGGGAATGCCGAATTTCTGCTCCTTGTAGTCTGCGGGAGGAAGTAACCCCTCATCGTTCAAAGTATCGGAAATCTTTTGTGGACTTATCCCTTTCGCCTTCATTTCGAAGATGCGCAGAACCGTACTTGCCGCAGGCTCGTCGCGGATAGGTAACCTGTTCTCATCGTCGCTCTTTACATAACCGTAAGGGGCAACGCTTGCACGATATTTGCCTGCCTTGGCATTGGATTCAATGACCGAGCGGATCTTCTTTGAGGTGTTGGCAGCGTGCCACTCGTTGAATACGTTCATGATCGGCATCATGTCCATTCCCGAGCTTTCGGAGTTTGCCGAGTCTACGTTGTCGCTGATGGCGATAAAGCGGACGTTATACATTGGGAAGATATAGTCGGTGTACTGACCTACCTCAATGTAGTTTCTTCCGAATCGGCTGAGGTCCTTCACGATGATGACATTGATCCTGCCGTTCTTGGCATCCTCAAGAAGCCTTTGCACCTCGGGGCGCTGAAAGCTCGTGCCCGACCAACCGTCGTCGATATAAGTATCTACAACGTTGAAGCCATTATCAAGCGTGTACTTTTCAAGTATTCGCCTTTGATTTTCGATGGACAGCGATTCACCTGCTCTCTCATCGTCCTTGGATAGTCTGAGGTATAGACCTGCATCTTTATTTAGTTGTTGCTTTGACATTTTTAATATTTTACTCCTTTTCTGTCAAAGCGGCTCGATTTGTATGTGCCTTCATTATATCATAAAAAAGCCTCATTGTCCAGCCGCTTTGATTTGTTAAAATGATAACAATTTGTTAAGACAATCACTTACGCGCTTGCCGCATCCATATCCGCATAAGCGGAGCTTTCCGCAAGCTTTAGAATCACGTCGTCGATATCCTTCTCTCCGACGTAATGGCTCACTACGGTGTACTTCACGCCGCCTATCTCATACACATTCGCGACGGTGGTATTGTCCTTATACATCTCTCACATTTCTTCAAGCGTTTTTTATAGCCAAAGCCTGCGACGGATAAAGAACTTTTCACCTTTGCCGAAAAGGACGGCTGGAAGGATGCTATTCCCGCAGAAGATATGGACTATATGCGCGCTTTGATTGCCGACTACGAAGAAATCCTCAAACGCGCTCGGCTTCTCAACATCGAGCGTAAAACGATGACGCACCGCAACGATATTGAGCGCATTTTGTATGCTCGTGGGCAGGAAAACACCTTTACCACCGACGAGCTTTACAATCTGTTTGCTCATTACGATATGGATACGATTGCAAAGTTCCGCGAAGATCTGACAGTATCCGAATGGCACTTGATGACCGAGGAAGAACGGGAGATATTCTTGTTCGCTCATCTACCACTTGACACACCGAGAGAATATTTCGACCTCTTTGCAGACTTCCGACACGGCGGTTATCGGGTTCTTGGAGATATCATCTGCGATCTTGACGATGCCTATCAGTATGAGGAAACCAAGAAACATATCTTTGAGCGCAAGGGCGATAATTTTTATCGCAAAATTATGATCAATTCGGAGAAACTTTCGGGTATGGACTATAACTTCAAAACACATATTGCGCGAGGCTGCCGTACCGCCATCAATCACGAATTTGATCCCGACAAGGCACTCATGTGCGCTATCGAGCTTGGAAACCGCAAGTTTGCCTTTGAGGTTCTGCCCGATATGATCGAAAAATATGCCAAGGAGGTGCCGCTATGCTAAACGAATGGACAGAGTTTTTACAATATACAAGACCCGTAACATACACGGCGGCTGGAAAGCGCGACAATTCCTATCTCGGGAGGTTTACTTACACCACCTTGACCGACTTTGAAGGTATGGCGCGGATATTAACTATCCTTGCCCGTGGGTATCTCTTTCACGATTCAGACGGCAATATCCTCGACGAAAATCCGAAAGATAGAATCGACCTTGCCCGCCGCGCACTCCTTGCTTGGTGCAGTATCCCCGACAGCAAAAAAGCCACCCCTAAAGAGGAGTGGCAGTACCGAACTGACTTTCGGGAGTATAGCAACGAGTTTCCCGCACTTGTGGATGACAACGGTAGCGGTTGGTTCTACCGTCACGTTCACGGTATTATTGACTTTGTGAAGGACAATCCTGCATTTGTAAGCAAGACCGCGCAAAACAACTGTGAAGCACTTTCAAACGGCTTTGACAAGGAGTGGCGCAACAAGGTAAAGCAGTTCCAAACGCCGATCTTCTCGCGCTCCACCAAAGGCGCGTGG
>JAFQOX010000098.1 GCA_017412045.1 Clostridia bacterium | reverse complement strand
CGGAAGGAGCCCGCGTGCAAATAAGGCTTTTGAAAAAGTTCTGTTTGCGTACAATTTTACACTTGCAAACAGACAAATCCAATCCAAAATTCTTGAATCACGCACTCTCCCTCAGTCTTTTGCTTCGCAAAATACAGCTCCTACATTATGCTTCGCATAATGTGCAGAGGGAGCCTTGCCATCTTTGTGCAACTTTTTATTTTTAAATTTTCTACATGGCTTTTTCGACGGTCTGAAGGGCAAAAGGAATCGTTTCCTTTTGCCCTCGTTTTTTTCGGAATCAATCCACGAAGTCGAATTCGAGATCGTAGAGAACGACGCTGTCGCCGTCCTGAATGCCCGCGTCGCGCATCTTCTGAATGATGCCCTTGTCGCGGATCATTTTTTCAAAATACATGAAGGATTCGCGGTCGTCGAAGTTGATGCCGCTCATCAGCCATTTCAGCCATTCGCCTTCCACGATCCAATCCTTGCCCTGCTTCGTGATCGTGAGATCGTCGGGATTCTGCGGCTCCTCCGCAACGTCGGGCTCGTCCGCTTCGTAGATGGTGAGAGGCGGAAGCTCCTGCAGAAGCTCGTATACGCGGCGGCACAGGGGCTTTACGTTTTCGCCCGAAGCGGCGCTGATATAAACGACCTCAAAGCCGTTATCAGCGGCGTATTTTTCAAGACGCGCCTTGACCTCGTCCGCGGTTTCGGGATCGAGGATGTCGCATTTGTTCGCGGCGATGATCTGCGGACGCTCCGCGAGCTCGACGCTGTATTTGAGAAGCTCGTCGTTGATCAGCTCAATATCCTCAATGGGATCTCTGCCCTCGGAGCCCGCGACGTCAACGACGTGAACGAGCAGACGGCATCGGTCTACGTGGCGCAGAAAATCGTGTCCGAGCCCCAGACCCTCGGATGCGCCCTCGATCAGACCGGGAATGTCCGCGGCGACGAAAGCGTTTCCGTCCACGGAAACCACGCCGAGCATGGGCGCGAGCGTCGTGAAGTGATAGTTTGCGATCTTCGGTCTTGCGGCGGAGATCATGGAAAGGAGCGTGGATTTTCCGACGTTGGGAAGTCCGACGAAGCCGACGTCAGCCAGCATCTTGAGCTCCAGAATCAGCTCCTTGGCTTCACCCTCCAGACCGTTTTTTGCGAAACGGGGCGCGCGGCGCGTGGGCGTTGCGAAATGACGGTTGCCCCAGCCGCCTCTGCCGCCCTTGGCTACGACGAAGGGCTCGCAACGGCTCATATCCTTGATGATTTTTCCCGTTTTTGCATCCTTGATCACGGTACCCTCGGGAACGGGAATGATGAGGTCCTCCGCGGTCGCGCCGTGGAATTTCGAGGTCATACCGTCGCCGCCGTTCTTTGCGACGAATTTTTTGCGGTTGCGGAAATCCAGAAGCGTATTGGTTCCCTCGTCGATGACGAAAACGACGTTGCCGCCGTGTCCGCCGTCACCGCCGTCGGGACCGCCGTACGCGACGTATTTTTCACGGTGGAACGAGATGCATCCGTTACCGCCGTTACCCGCTTTGACGTATATTTTTACATGGTCATAGAAATCTGCCATTTTTCTTTTCCTCCTTTTTTCGATAGACTTATTTTTATTGTATCATATGTTTTGCACGTAGTCAAGAAAGGTTTTGTTTATATTTTATATTTTTTGGGATTCCTTTTTGTTTTCTGCGGAATCCAAAAAGAAAAGCGTGAAACATTCACGCTTTTCGACAGTCTGAAGGTTGTTTCCGCCTTGGCGCGGAGCAACCGCTTCCTTACGTTAGAGAGCCATCAGGCTTTCCGCCAGAAATACGGCGACACAGCCCGTCACGGCAACGACGGTCAGATTTTTCGTTTTCAGGGAAACGAGGATCGCCGCCGCAAGCCCGATCGCCGCCGCCGTCACGCTTCCGCCCGTGGCGTAAAGCGCCGAGGGGAAGGTCATCGCGGCAAGAACGGTATACGGGATATAGTATAAAAAGGATTTGATAAAGGGGTTTTTGATTTTTTTGCGGATCAAGGCGAAGGGGATCGCGCGGATCAGATAGGTCGAGCCCGCCATGATCAGAAGATAAATGAAAAATTCTCTGTTATTCATCGGCTTCCTCCTCCTCATCCTTTTTCGGGAAGAACCACGCGCCGAGCACCGCCGCGACGATGGCACAGACGGTCACGGAAAGACCGGAAGAAATACCGTTCAGCGCCGGCAGATAATAAAACAGGGCACTGAGAAGCACGCTGACGCCGACGATAAGTCCCAGCGTTTTTTCCGCGCGGATCTGCGGAACGATGATCGCGACGAACATCGCGTAGATCGCCAGACAAAGCGCGCCCATCACCCGCTCGGGTAAAACGTCGCCGAGCAGAGCGCCGAGCAGGGTTCCGCCCGCCCATCCGATATACGGCGCGGCGGCAAGACCGAGAAAATAACTGCGGGAAACGCTCTTCTCCGTGCTTGCAACGGCGAAGATCTCGTCCGTCATAAAGAAGCCGAGAAGCAGGCGGTAAATCCCCTTGAATGCAGGGTCCGTCTTTTGCGACAGACAGATCGACATAAAGGAATAGCGCACGTTGATGGTAAGCTGGGACACCAGCATCTCCATATACTGCCCCGGCACGCACATGGTATGGATACCTGAAAGCTGTCCCGCAGAGGTCAGCGTGACCATGGAGATCAGCACCGCCTGCCAGACGGAAAGCCCCATGGAAACGGCAAGGATGCCGAGCCCGAAGGAAACGGAAAGATAGCCGAGACCGATCGGCACGCCTGCGCGTACACCTCGGAAATAAGAACGCATCATAGGATCAGCTCTCACCCATATCCTTTGCGACCTGCTTCAGCATGGAGCGGATCGGCAGACTGTAGGGACATCTCGTCTCACAGACGCCGCATTCCACGCAAGCTTCGGCAGTGACCTTGAGCGCAGCGTAACGCGCCTTTGCCCAATCGGAAAGACCGTAACGGCGCAGATAATTGGCGATCAGGAAGTTAGAGGGGATATCGATGCCCACGGTGCAGGGCGCGCAATAGCCGCAGCGGCGGCAGAAATTCTGACCGAGCTCACGGCGGATCTTTTCACAAACGGAAAGCTCCTCCTCCGTCAGCGCGCCGAGCTCGCACGCCGCGGCATTCTGACGGACCTCGCCCATATCGCCCATGCCGGGAATAGCAATCGTACAATCGGGATTGGAAAGGATGTATTTGAGCGCGAGCGTAGCGTCGTCGAGATTGCCGCCCGCAAGAGGCTTCATCGCGATAAAGCCGATATTCTTTTCGGTGCATTGCGCCATCAGCGCCGCGCCCTGATTTTCCACGATATTATAGGGGAACATCATCGTTTCGATCCGATCCTCGTATTCCGTGATCAGTCTCTCAAAGGCTTCGGGCGCGTGTGCGGTCGCGCCGATATGACCGATCTTGCCCGCCGCCTTCGCTTCCGTCAGCGCGCGGTAAGCGCCGTTTTCGCCGAAGCAGAGCGCAAATTCATCGTCGTTTCTGATATTATGGATCTGATAAATATCAATGTAATCGGTACGCAGATTGGCAAGGCTCTTTTCGATATCCGCCTTCATGGATGCGTAATCTCTCGCCATGGATTTCGTAGCGATCACGAAGCGGTCTCTTCTGCCCTCCAGCGCCGCGCCGAGATATTCCTCCGATACCGTATATGCTCTCGCGGTATCAATATAGTTGATGCCGGCTTCGATACAGGCATCGATCACGGCGACAACGCCGCTCACGTCCGTTTTCTGAATCGGGATTCCGCCGAGTCCGACGACGGAAACGCGAAGCCCGGTTTTTCCGAGTGTGGTATATTTCATTTCGATCTCCCATCCTTTGATGATATTATATAACCTCGATCTGGCACATTCTCATCGTCGCAAGCGCCGCCTCGTGCGTTTGCGGTGTCACACCCGCGCAGCAGGCGGAATCCACCTTCACGGGGATTTCGGGAAACGATGCCTTGATGATCAGCGCGTTGGATACCACGCAGATATCGGTGCAGAGACCGACCAGCTCCGCGCATTCCAGTGCCTCGCGCTCCCAATGCTTCCATCCGAAATTGGGCTTGTCGATGATCTTCGCGCCCGGAACGTAAAGTCCGTCCGCGATCTCCCAGCCCTTCGTGCCGCGGATGCAGTGCTTCACGGGCAAATGCTTGCCCTCCGCCGTTTCCAAATAATTTTCTTCGTGCGTGTCGCGCGTGAAAATGATCTCGTCCCCGTTTGCCGCGTACTGCGCGATCTTCGCCCTGACGGCGGGGACGATGGCGACGGCTTCCTTCGTGCCGAGCGCCATATCGATAAAGTCGTTTTGCATATCAACGACGATCAACGTTTTTTTCATATGAGAATCTGCCTTTCCTGAGATTTTTGAACGAGTTCATTATACAACAAAAAAATTTTTTTGTAAAGTTCTTTTTATGTTTTCTTCCGTTCCGCAGGCAAAAATCCGTTTCCAATCAAAAAATGTTCAAGGTTTTTCTTTTTGTTCACAAATTTTGAACGCGTTCAAAAACGGCTTTTTCTTTATGGCAACAGCATTTACTATTATGATTTTTTATCGAATATGAAAAAGATAAGATTTTTCATATTGGGAAAATCTTAAAGCAAAAAGAATATTTTGGCTCTGTAAATAGACGGGGCTTTTTATAAGATATTTCCCTTTGATAAGGGGGAACGGTGTACTTTTTCTTTCTTTAAAAGAAAAAGTACCAAAAAGAAGCCACTCTGACGCAAGCGTCAGAGTACAGCGTGCCGCTGGACCGCTTGTGCGTATGGGAGCGGTATACCGCGAAT
>JAFQOX010000097.1 GCA_017412045.1 Clostridia bacterium | reverse complement strand
TTGATCAAATTTTAAATGACGTGGGCTCCTTCCGCCTCGTAAACTCGGCACCTTCCTCCCGGAGGAAGGCTTTTTAGCATCTCATCTTTTAGCGAAATTGACGAAACTGAATTTTTTAACTGACTTTATCGACAAGCTGAAATAACCGCAGAATGATCTGCGGTTATTCGTGATCATATTCAAGCCAGCATACCCAAGCCGTCCATCCAATAGAGGACGTGGGAAGCAAAGCCGTGATTACAGCTTGCGCCGGTGGAATCGTTTTCCCAAAGCGTACCCGTCAGCGTCGCCATCTTCGTGAAATATCCCTTGATATTTTCCACGAGCTTCTCGTGCTCTCCGTAGAGATAGAGCAGCTCCAGACGCAGATAATTGCCGATGAACGCATTGGAGGGATAGATCTCCTTCCATTTTGCTTCGGGCGTGAAATTGGGCCACTTGTTCGGTATGATACGCTCGGGGCCGAAATCGTGAAGCATTCGCTGCCAGAGCTCGGGCTTTTCCTCGGGTGTCGCAATGCCGCAGAAGAAGGCGTAATATTGGCAGGTTTCCGTACACTTGCCCGAAAGACGCGCCACGCCGTCCTCGCCGTATACGGCGTTGTCGCAATAGAAGCCCTTTTCCGTAAACGACTGCTCGTTGATGACCGTTTTCAGACGATCCGCCTGCGCGACGAGCGCGGGATCACCGTAGAGACGAGACACCGCTTTCAGGGTTTTCGCATACAGCATATTGGTCGGATAGTTGATGTCCTGCGTCAGCTTATTGCATTCGGACCATTCGACGAACACCCATTTTTCGAGCTTTTCCAAAAGACCGTCCTTGTTTTCAAAGCCCTTGAAATAGTTCAGGAGCGCGTAGATTCTCTCCTTCGCGTTGTCGATAAACGCGCGGTCGCCCGTTCTCGCCAGATATTCCTCCAGCTCCAGAACGAGGAACATCGCCCAGTTGGGAATGAAGTTTGCGTTGTAAAAATCCGCGGGATAGCACATCGGGAACATTCCCTTCGGAAGTCCCGCGAAACGGTCGGGAAGGAAGAAGTTTTCGAGGAAGCTGTGCTCGACCTCGCTCGCGCCCGTCAGCGTTTTTTCCACGCGGGAGGTGAAGAAGCTGTCGCAGAGCCAGCCCGCGCGTTCACGGGAGGGGCAGTCCATATAGATGGTGAAGGTGTTCTGTCGGTAGGTCTCCACAGCCGCATGGAAAATCTTCCGCAGCTCCTCGTCGTCGCCGCAATATGTTTTCTTCGTCTGTTCCGCGCCGAAGTAGATCATGCCCACGTCGGAGAGGATCGCTCTTCCCTTCAGGACGTGGAACGTCAGAACGCCCGCGGTATAGGGCTCGAACGTGGAAAGATGATATCTTCCCTTCGTCAGCTTCCACATTGCCGCGTTTACCGTATACATACGGCGGTAATGAACCAGACCGTTTTCGCCCAGAAATTCGTCAAACGTGATCAGAATTTCCGTACCGTCGTCGCACGCGACGGAAAAATCAATTTTACCCGTCGTATTGCAGGGCATACGGTAAGTCACCGCTTCCCCGTCGCGGAGCGTTTGCGCCGAGGGTTTCTCGCCGACCTTTTTCAGATTGCAGACCTCGATATTTCTCGCCTGTACGAAAATATCCGTTTCAATTTCACCGAGCGAGAAGGATTTTTTGGATGCGCCCGTATCCGAGCCTCTCGGCACGATATAGGCGGGGTGACGCACGCGGTTTTTATAATCCTCCAGCACGAAATCGGAACGGGAAACGATCTCCTCGGCAGGAATTCTGTCGTAAACGTTGTAGGAAGATCCGCGCGGGATAAACACCTTTTCCTCTACGGGGAACAGCGTAGCGATCGCGTAATCCCTCGTATTGATCTCGGGCGCCTTCTCCCATTTGGCGATCAGCGGCGAGATCCGATATACCTCACAGAACGTTCTCTGTCCCGAATAACGCTCCGCCTTCTGCTCGTGCTCCGTCATCACGCGGCAGAGGAAGCCCTCCGCGCCCGTAGCGGCGGTGACGGCTCCATCCTCGATCAGCTCCGCGCAAATGAAGGAAGGCTGATTGAGATGATAGAAGGAATCGGCGTTGTAGCCGGCGACGTTCACCGTGATCACCGCATTTTCCGCAACCGCACCGCTGAGGTCGATCTCATCCACGCGGTAAAAGCCGTGCGCGCATCTTGCGGGACCGAAGGCGATGAATTCTCCGTTGACGCGGATATCGTAAGCGCAGGAGCCCGTCAGACGGAGAACCGTTTTCTCCGCCTTGCCCGCAACCGCGCGCAGAGAGAGCCAGAGGTTCATCTCCGTTTCTCTGCCGAGAAGCCACACGGGAACCGCTTGGGCAAATGCAACCTTTTGTACCTGATAATTTTCCATAGGGAAATACTCCTTTCTTCACGTGAGTTCAATTTTTCTTAAGCAAAAAAACAAAGCCAAGGAAAGATTCCTTGGCTTTGAGAACGTACGTCTTAGACTTTGAATTAAAGTTCAGCGAAGTACTTGATGGTGCGAACCATCTGAGAGGTGTAGGAGTTTTCGTTGTCGTACCAAGAAACAACCTGTACCTGGTAGGTATCGTCGTCGATCTTAGCAACCATCGTCTGAGTTGCGTCGAAGAGAGAACCGTAGGTCATACCGATAACGTCAGAGGAAACGAGCTCTTCCGTGGTGTAACCGAAGGATTCGTTGGAAGCAGCCTTCATAGCAGCGTTGATGCCTTCCTTGGTGATGTTAGCGCCCTTAACAACTGCGATAAGGATGGTGGTAGAGCCGGTGCAAGTAGGAACGCGCTGAGCGGAACCGATGAGCTTGCCGTTGAGCTCGGGGATTACGAGACCGATAGCCTTAGCAGCGCCGGTGGAGTTGGGAACGATGTTCTGAGCACCTGCGCGAGCACGGCGGAGGTCACCCTTTCTCTGGGGACCGTCGAGAATCATCTGGTCGCCGGTGTAAGCGTGAACGGTGGTCATGATACCGCTCTGGATAGCAGCGTAATCGTTGAGAGCCTTAGCCATGGGAGCGAGGCAGTTGGTGGTGCAGGAAGCAGCGGAGATGATCTTGTCATCAGCGGTAAGAGTTTCGTTGTTTACGTTGTAAACGATGGTGGGAAGATCGTTGCCTGCGGGAGCAGAGATAACAACCTTCTTAGCGCCTGCCGTGATGTGAGCCATAGATTTCTCTTTGGAAGTGTAGAAGCCGGTGCATTCAAGAACAACGTCTACGTCGAGAGCAGCCCAGGGGCAATCAGCAGCGTTCTTTTCAGCGTAAATCTTGATTTCCTTGCCGTCAACGATGATGGAATCTTCGGTAGCTTCAACGGTGTGAGTTTCGTTACCGATTTTGCCAAGGAAGGAGCCCTGAGCAGTATCGTATTTGAGAAGGTGAGCGAGCATCTTGGGGCTGGTAAGGTCGTTGATTGCAACAACTTCGTAGCCTTCTGCAACGAACATCTGACGGAATGCGAGACGGCCGATACGACCGAAACCATTAATAGCAACTTTAACCATGGGAATAATCCTCCGTATGTTAATAAATTTGATTTGGAGCGTTCAGTACCACGCTCCGTACCTACTTATATTTTAACGCAAAACTTCAAAATATACAATAGTTTTCCGAAAAATATTTTTATATTTTTTCTAAAATATTGCATAATCGGGCTTTTCCAAAGCCAATACTCCTCCCGAACGCACATTTTTGCGTTCCGGGAAATATTTCCTATGCAATAAAAAAACAGATTTGGCTCGCGCAAAGCGGGCGATGAGGTGAAACATGGAAAAGAAAAACGCAAACCCCAACATTCTGCTGCTGGAGGAAATCTGCAAAAGCGTCGCCCTCAGCGCCGATACCCTGACGGCGATCATCGCCAAAACGGAGGACAGCGGACAGAAAACGCTGCTCTCCGAAATGCTGGAAACCTACGAGGGCTTCGGCCTCCGGGCAAGACATCGCCTGCGGGAGCTCGGCGAGGAAACGAAAGCGCCCGGCACGCTCGAAAATCTGCCCTCCAGGATTTCCGTCACGATGGCGACGCTGACGGACCGCTCCGGTCCCGAGATCGCCCGTCTCGTCATCGACGGGGCTGTGATGAACGTCAGCGAATACAAGGACAGGATCCGCGATGCCGACGAAGCAGGCGCGGATCTTGCCAATATCCGTCTGGCGGGAGATCTGCTCGCCTTTCACGAGGAAATGATCAACAAGATGCGCCGATACCTGTAAGCTTTTTGCGCAGGCTTCCGATCATGATGTCGATCGCGGACAAAAGACGGATGTCCAACACACCGATGCTCCGAACGTAACGGTTCTCGGGAGATCCGAACGAAAAGCTGTACGAAAAAGTCATATTGCCGAACCGATCGACCTTGACGCTGAGATTATCCTCCGACAGAAGCGCCGATTGAAACAGGAGCAAAAAATCCATCTTGCATTCGGGAATAAATTCCGGAATCCACGCCTTCAGCTCGTTCGGATCATCCGCAAACTGTCCGAAATCCGTTTCCGCCGTCACGTAGAATACGTGGCGTGAAAACGCCGCATCGCAGGAAAGACCGATGCGGACGGTCTTATTTCTCGACAGCTTCAATTGCAGATAAAGCAATCTGCCGAGCACGAACAAAATATCGCTCAAAGCCATATCGGTATACAGATGCTTCGGGAAATTCTCATCGATCTGCGTATACACGCAATAGCCCGCGTCCGCAAAAGCATTCTTCAATTTCTCAAACGTCGCCGATATGACGGGATAAAGGAATTCTCCCGATCGGGAATCCATATTCATGTCATGGAGAATGCCCCGTATCGTTTCCTCATAGAGCTCGCCGTCCGTTCCGCGCAAAAACTCCCCTCTCATTCTGCAAGCTTGACGGACGTGCAGCGCGGCAAGAAAATCCGTCAGAGAGGGTCCCATGCTTCGAAAAAGCCGGGATGCCAGGCATCCGCCGTTTTCATATTGTAAATAACTCAAAAAAAGGAAAACGGTCCGTTCTCCGTCTTCAAAAGCAATCGCCGTATGGTACGGCTCGCTATCCGTGAATCTGACTGCGCCGCTTCCTTGAAAATCCTGCGCAAGGATCAAAGCGCTGAGGGAATGCTTTCCGGAAAGCTTCGTCAAGTATTTTTCGCAGGCAAGATTCCTATAAATCACGTTCCCCGTTTCAAGATCTGCCGCAAATACGGGAAACATCGTATAATCAAAAAATTCCTGATAACTCTCTATTGTCATAAATCCAATATCAACCCAAATACGGAAAAAGAGCTTCAAAGCCGAACCTTTACCGAAATTCTTGCAAACAGAAAGAGCAAATGCAGCTTTTCACTGTACTTGCTCTTTCGGACACAATATCTGAATCAATTATACGTTGTGTACCTTGTTCTCAAAATCCGCGCTCTTGGCATCGAGTCCGTACATCTTCGCTTTTCTGCTTTCGAAGAATTTAACGGCAACCTGCTCAAACAGCGCGTAAGAGAGAACGTCTTCGTCCTGGATCGCCCACGGCTTGACTTCCTCGCGGAGCTTATCCAGCTCGGGCGGAATCGAATCTGCGGGACGGCCCATGATGGGAGTCTCATCACCGATGATCTTCTTGCGGAATTCGGGAGAGATGGCGACGGGCGTTTTGCCGTATTCGCCGCGAACGATACCCTTGAATTCCTTGGTGACCATCTTGTAGCGCTCACCGCCGATGACGTTGAACACTGCCTGAGAGCCGACGATCTGGGAGGAGGGCGTTACGAGCGGAGGATAGCCCGCGTCTGCGCGAACGCGCGGAACCTCCTCAAGAACCTCGAGGAGCTTCTCGGACTGACCCGCCTGCTTGAGCTGGGAAACGAGGTTGGAAAGCATACCGCCGGGAACCTGATAGAGGAGCGCGTTGACGTCAACCTTCAGAACCTTGGGGTCAAGCAGACCGCTTGCGAGATATTTCTCGCGCAGGGGCATGAAATACTTGCTGATCTTGTCGAGCTCCATGAGATCGAGGCCCGTATCGTACTTCGTACCTGCCAGCGTTGCAACCAGGGGCTCCGTCGGGGGCTGGCTGGTGCCCATTGCGAAGGGAGACATTGCGGTATCCACGATATCTACGCCCGCTTCGATCGCCTTGAGGACGGTCATGGAAGCGAGACCGGAGGTATAGTGCGTATGGAGCTGAACGGGGATCTTGGTCTGAGCCTTGATCATTTTGACGAGCTCGTAAGCGTCGTAGGGCTTGAGAAGGCCTGCCATATCCTTGATACAGATGGAATCCGCGCCCATTTCCTCCAGCTGCTTTGCGAACTGCGCAAATTTGGCGTTGGTATGAACGGGGCTGGTGGTGTAGCAGATCGCCGCCTGCACGTGTCCGCCCTCTTTCTTGGTCGCGTTGATCGCGGTCTTGAGGTTACGGGCGTCGTTGAGCGCGTCGAAGATACGGAGAATATCGATGCCGTTCGCGATGGATTTCTGAACGAAGTATTCAACGACGTCGTCGGAGTAGTGACGGTAGCCGAGAATGTTCTGTCCTCTGAAAAGCATCTGGAGCTTGGTATTTTTTACTTTATCTCTGATTTTGCGAAGTCTGTCCCAGGGATCTTCGTCCAGGAAGCGCAAGCAGGAGTCAAACGTTGCGCCGCCCCATGCCTCAAGGGCATGATAACCGATTTTATCCATCTGTTCGAGAATGGGGAGCATTTCCTCCGTCGTCATTCTCGTTGCGATAAGGGACTGGTGAGAGTCACGGAGGACTGTCTCACAAATTTTAACTTTTGCCATAGGTTTTGGCCTCCCTTTCTTTCGTAATTATTTAAAGAGCGCGAGGAATACACCCGCACAGATTGCCGAGCCGATCACGCCGGCAACGTTGGGACCCATTGCGTGCATGAGCAGGAAGTTGGAGGGGTTCTCCTTCTGTCCCACCTTCTGCGCCACGCGGGCTGCCATCGGAACGGCGGAAACGCCCGCAGAGCCGATGAGGGGGTTGATCTTGCCGCCGGAGAGCTTGCACATGATCTTACCGCCGATCAGACCGCCGATGGTCGAGAGCATGAACGCGGTGAGACCGAGGGCGATGATACCGACGGTTTTCCATTCGAGGAAGGAATCCGCCGTTGCAGTCGCGCCGACGGAAATGCCGAGAAAGATGGTAACGACGTTGATGAGTCCGTTCTGCGCGGTCTGCGCAAGTCTGTCCGTCACGCCGCACACGTTGAGCAGATTACCGAACATCAGACAGCCGACGAGCTGCGCTGCTTCCGGAAGAAGGATGGCAACGATAAAGAGAACCACCAGAGGGAAGAGCACCTTTTCCAGCTTGGAAACCTGACCGAGCGCTTCCATCTTGATCGCGCGTTCTTCTTTGGTCGTCAGCAATTTCATGAAGGGCGGCTGAATCAGAGGGATCAGCGCCATATAGGAATAAGCGGCGATGGCGATCGCACCGAGGAGATGCGGCGCAAGCTCCTTGGTGGTATTGATCGCGGTCGGACCGTCCGCGCCGCCGATGATACCGATCGCGGCGGCTTCCAATTCGTTGAAGCCGATCGCGGGGATCGCGCCGAGCATCAGAGCGCCTGCGAAAGCGGCGAATACGCCGAGCTGAGCCGCGCCGCCAAGGAAGATGCTTTTCGGATTGGAGATGAGCGGAGAAAAATCCGTCATCGCGCCAATGCCGATAAAAATAAGAGACGGATATACGCCGAATTTCACGCCGAGATACAGAATATCAATCAGACCGCCCTTTTCAAAGACCTGCTGAATGACGACCTTGGCGCTCGGATCATCCGAAATAAAAAGATCCATATGGAAAAGCTCCGCGCCCGGCAGATTCGTCAGGAACATACCGATGGCAATCGGCAGCAGCAAAAGCGGTTCAAACTGCTTTCTGATCGCAAGATAAACCAGAGCACCGACGATCACGTACATAATGAGCGTTTTTACCCAAATATCGGTAGGACCGCTGAACAGCCTATACAGACCGGTGCTTTTCCAGAGAGTGAGCAAGGATTCAACCATATAATAAACCCGAGTCCTTTTTTAAAATTCGTGAATTACGCGAGCGTTACGAGCACGTCGCCTGCCTGAACGGTAGAGCCCTTGGAAACGGTAACGGAGGTAACGGTGCCCGCTTCGGGAGCCATAACCTCGTTTTCCATCTTCATGGCTTCGAGAATGCAGAGAACTGCACCCTTTTCTACCTTGTCGCCGACCTTGACGTTGACGGCGAGAATGTTACCGGGCATAGGAGCGGCAACGGAGCATTTTGCATCGGCAGCGGGCGCTGCGGGCTTTGCGGCGGGAGCGGGAGCTGCGACGGGAGCGGGAGCCGCTGCGGGCGCGGGAGCCGCTGCGACGGGAGCAGGCGCTGCGCCTGCGGCAACTTCTTCAACGACAACGTCGTAAACGACGCCGTTCACGGTTACACTATATCTTTTCATGATGATATTTTCCTCCAATTAATTATATAATTTTTATTTTCTCTTTTTGAAAGAAACAACGCGGAAGCCTTCGGGAGCCTTGCCGGTATACGCGGAGATCGCGGCGATGATCGCGGCGACGGTCGCAGTTTCGTCGGCAACGGGCGCGACGGGAGCGGAAGCAACCGGCGCGGCGGGCGCCTCCTTGGGGGTCTCGGGAATCTGCGCGGCTTTTTCAGCCTTTGCCGCTCTTCTCGCCTGCTTGGCTTTGATGGCGTTTCTCGTAAAGACGGCGCGCATGATCTGAAGCGCGATGAAGATGATACCCAGAACCGCGAAAACGATGACCATGCCGAGCAGCAGCGTAGAGCCGCCGAGCGTCAGTCGGTCAAAGAACGAGGATTCCGGCGTGATCTGAGGACTTCCTGTAAGAAGCGATACGTTCATCTCAAAACCTCCTTTTTATCAAAGGAGCATTTCGAGCGCCGCGCCGATTCTCTGGCGAAGCTCTGCGGAATCGATAATATCGTCGATATGACCGCTCTTTGCGGCTTCCAGAGGAGAAGCGTAGCGTTCTGCCCATGCCTTTGCGGTTTCTTTGTGTTTGGATTCATTCTTGACCTCGTCAAGGAACGCGACCGCGCTGTCGGGGTTCATCGCGGAGATCCTTGCTCTGTCAAGCGCGAGCGCGATGCCACCGGTCAGGGATTTCGCGCCCATCACGGTATAAGCGGTACCGTAGGAAGCGCCGAGCGTGACGGTAACGGAGGGCTTGCCGAAGTACGCTCTCTTCGCATATTCGGAAGCCAATCTTGCGAGAATGCGGGAGAAGCCCTTTTCCTCGAAATTCTTGCTGTCGCCGATGCCGTTTCCGTCAACGAGCGTAACGACGGGAAGATCTGCGATTGCCGCGGTTTCGAGTGCGAAAATTGCCTTTTTCGCCGCGCCGGTGCAGAGGAAGCCGTCCTTATAGGAGGGATTGTTTGCAATGACGGCGACGGGATTGCCGTTCAGCGTTGCGAGACCGGTCACCATACTCTTTGCGCTTTCGCCGCAAAGCTCGGTGAAGGAGCCCGCGTCAAAGGTAACGGCGATAATATCGTGAATATCGTATTTTTCGTTTGCGAGAATGCCTTCGATATCGAGCGTACGGTTGATATCGTCCGCGCAGTCGTCTGCGCCCGCAAAATATTTGATCAGCTCGCGCGCCTTCGTAACGGCTGCGGCATCGTCCTCGCAGACGACGTCGATCTGGGAAGCGTCCGCGCTGATCGCATCGTCGAGCTTGCCGGAGAGCGCTGCGTAGAGCTTACCGGTCTTTTTCGCGCCGACGACGACGTCGCACATTTCCGCGAGCACGGAGGTCGCGCCGCCGCAAATGCCGGAGACCACCGCGATCTTGGGAGAGACGGAGGATTCCAATGCGTTCATAATGCTTGCGTAGCCCGCAAGAGCGTCAACGCCCTCGAGGATTTTTGCGCCTGCGCTGTCAAAAACGCCGATGACGGGAGCACCGGATTTGTTTGCCATCGCAAGAATGTTTACGATCTTCTTCGCGTGCATTTCGCCAAGCGCGCCGTGCAGACGGGAAAAGTCCTGAGAAAATGCGTAAACCAGGGTGCCGTTGACAGCGCCGTAGCCCGTGATGACGGGTTCAAAGCTGTCGTCGGTTTCTTTGTCGAGCTCGGTTCTCTTACGACCGATATATGCGCCGACTTCCACGAATGTTCCCTCGTCGAAAATCAGTGCCATACGGTCTCTCGCGCAAAGGCGGCCTTCTTTTGCGAGCGCTTTCTGCTCGGCGGTCTGACCCTTTTTCAGGAGAGCACGAAGCTCGGCTGTCGTTTTGCTTACTGTTTCAGCCATGATGATTTCATCCCTTCTTCATAAGATTTTCTTTGTTTTAATTCAAAACAGAATTTCTGATCGGCAAATACCTGAGATCATATTATCCCATTTTATTTCATCAGTTTTATAATAGCACAAAACACGCAAAAACACAAGATTTTTCTCCAAAATATTTATGAAAATTTAAAAAACGTGAGTTTGAGGAAAATTTGCTCTGCAAATTTTGAATTTATTATATTTTTTCAGAAGCTTGACAACATTGCGTTGTGCAGCGGCCGGGGCTGTCTCAGTAAAGCAAAACTGATCGAGCAGGGGAGATTTTCTCTCCTCTCTCACACCACCCTATATGCCGTTCGGCGTACGGCGGTTCAACTCAAAATGAAATATGTTACGCATTCGCGTAGTAATCGTAAAGACTGACCAAGCCTCGCCGGGTCAGTTTTTCTTTGGAAATGGCTCTCTTGAGAACAGATTTTGTTGCGACAAATTGATAATGGTTTCCCCAAATGAAAAGCCTCCCCGGGGAGGCGCAGACCGTCGAAAAAGCCATGTAGAAAATTCAAAAATAAAAAGTTGCACAAAGCCGGAAAGGCTCCCTCTGCACATTATGCGAAGCATAATGTAGGAGCTGGATTTTGCGAAGCAAAAGACTGAGGGAGAGTGCGTAAACATCAAGT
>JAFQOX010000096.1 GCA_017412045.1 Clostridia bacterium | reverse complement strand
TCCGTTTATCTTTCCAAGCTTCTTACTTTTTCCCCGAATTGCGGATTTTCTCCGTCACGTCGCGGACGATCCAAGAAAGCTCATCCCATTTGCGTTCGATATCCTTTGCGAGCGCGAGCTGGCAACGGGTGCGCACGAGGTTGTGCTTGGGGTAATTGCAACGGAAGTAGAGATCTCCCGTCAGATAGTCGTCGAGGAAGCGCGAAGCCAGCTCCACGGTGATGGAGAAGGTCGCTTTGACGAGATTATCAAGCTCCACGGGCTCCAGCGCGTCGATCGTCGCGCCGATGAAGCCCTGCGCAAACGCGCGGAATTTCGCGGTATCGAAGTATACGCGCGATACGTCGGGTTCGTCCTCGACTGCCGTATTCGCGATGAAGCGGACGGCATCGGCAAAGTCGTACATAGACATACCGGGCATGATGGTATCGAGGTCGATGACGACGATGGGCTCCTTCGTTACGCGGTCAAAAAGCACGTTGTTGCACTTGGTATCGTTGTGCGTAACGCGCTTCGGGATTTCTCCGTTTGCGAATTTCACGCTGAGCTCGCCCGCCTTTTCGCGTACTGCCGCGAGATAGGAAAGCTCCTTCGCGCAGTCCGCCACTCTGCCGCAGGGATTCTCGCCCACGTGCGTGAAGAGCGTGTCGAGTCTTTTTTTCGTGTTATGGAAGTCGGGAATGGTTTCATAAAGAACCGAGCCGTCAAAGTCGGAAAGATTCGTCTGGAACTGACCGAACGCCTTTCCCGTCGCTTCGATCACGTGCAGGTCCTCGGAGGAATCGAAGGTCACGGATTCGATGTAATTGACCACGCGCCAGAAGGCGTTGTCATCAGAAACGTAATAGTTGTGACCTTCGTCGGTGTGATGGAAATGAAGCGTTTTCTGATCGGGATATTTCTCGCGGATATAGCCCGTCACGCGGTCGATATTCTTCATGATCTCCACGGGATTTTTGAATACGTGGGTGTTGACCTTCTGGAAAAGATACGGCTTCAGACTGCCGTCCTCTCTCATATAGGTCGCCTTGTAGGTGGAGTTGATGTTGCCCATCGTAATGACCTCGTAGGTATAAAGCTCACCTGCGAGTCTGAATTTCTTTCCGATTTCGTTTAAGGTTGCGTACATAGCAAAAATCTCTTTTCTTTAGAATCTTTAAAATATAGTAATGATCAGAATTTTCTCCAGACCATCTTATCGACCACGCCCGTATAGGACTGAATGATCTTGACGACCTTGGTCGAAACGTTTTCTTCGATATAATCGGGCACGGGAATACCGTAGTCGCCGACCTCGTTCATGGTAACGGCAGTATCGACCGCCTGCAAAAGCCCCTTTTCGTCGATGCCTGAAAGGATGAAGCAAGCTTTGTCCAGTGCCTCCGGACGTTCCGTCGAGGTACGGATACAGACCGCGGGGAAGGGCTTGCCGACGCTCGTGAAGAAGCTCGATTCCTCGGGGAGCGTTCCGCTGTCGGAAACGACGGCGAAGGCGTTCATCTGCAAGCAGTTATAATCATGAAAACCGAGCGGCTCGTGCTGAATCACTCTCTTATCAAGCGAAAATCCGCTGGATTCCAGGCGTTTTCTGCTTCTCGGATGGCAGGAATACAGGATCGGCATATCGTACTTTTCAGCCATTTTATTGATGGCGGTGAAAAGGCTCGTGAAGTTCTTTTCCGTGTCGATATTTTCTTCTCTGTGCGCGGAAAGGAGGATGTATTTTCCCTTTTCGAGTCCCAGACGGGCGTGAATGTCGCTCGCTTCGATCTCCGCGAGATTGTTGTGAAGGACCTCTGCCATCGGAGAGCCCGTGACGTAGGTACGTTCCTTGGGAAGTCCGCAATCTGCCAGATAACGGCGTGCGTGCTCGGAATACGCCATATTGACGTCGGAAATGATGTCGACGATCCTTCTGTTCGTTTCCTCGGGCAGGCATTCGTCCTTGCAACGGTTGCCCGCCTCCATGTGGAAGATCGGGATATGCAGGCGTTTCGCGCCGATGACGGACAGACAGGAGTTCGTATCGCCCAGAACCAGAACGGCATCGGGCTTGATTTCCACCATCAATTGATAAGAGCTTGCGATGATATTGCCCATCGTTTCACCCAGATCTGCGCCGACGGCGTTCAGATAGACCTCGGGGTCCTCAAGCTTGAGATCCTTGAAAAATACGCCGTTTAAGTTGTAGTCGTAATTCTGCCCCGTATGGGCGAGGATCGTATCAAAATATTTGCGGCATTTTGTAATCACGGCGGAAAGGCGAATAATCTCGGGGCGCGTGCCGACGATGATCAGAAGCTTTAATTTGCCGTTGTCTTTGAATTTTATATTTTTAAAGTCCATAATGAAGCCTCTTTTTTTATTTTGGAGAGAAATTAAAATCTTGTTTATACCGATAAATTCTTGTTTATCGGTCTGTCGGCACACAAAAGCGCAGATTCTGTTCGCCGTCCCTTGCGAGGGAAGGGGGACCTCTCAACGCAGTTGAGAGGTGGGAGGGTAGTTGATACATGCATCGATCTTCTTTCTGTCTATGATCATAAGCAAAAACCTCAACTTGTCACAACGGACATAACGAATATCAATCCTTTCATTGACTACCCTTCCGTCTTGCGTTGCAAGCCACCTTCCCTCGCAAGGGACGGCGAACGAACCTTTTATTTTCGTCGATGGACAGATCTTCAAACAAGAATTTATCTTTCCCTGATTCATTCCACGATTTCAAAAAACGTATCGGGATGATCGGGATCAAACTGCTCGTTTGCCCACATGACGGTGACTAAATTTTCCGTTTCGGAAAGGTTGATGATGTTGTGCGTGTAGCCGGGGAGCATATGCACGGCTTCGATTTTCTCGCCCGAAACCTCGAAATTCAATACTTCCTCCGAGCCGACTTTTCTCTGCTGAATGAGTCCATGACCCGCAACGACGATGAAGAATTCCCATTTCGTGTGGTGCCAATGCTGCCCCTTCGTGATGCCCGGCTTGGAAATATTCACGGAAAACTGACCGCATTTTTCGGTTTTGAGCAATTCCGTGAAGCTTCCTCTTGCGTCCTCGTTCATTTTGAGCGAAAAGGACGCTTTTTCTTTCGGAAGATAAGAAAGATAGGTGCTGTAAAGCTTTTTTGCGAAGGAACCGAAAGGAATTTCGGGCATAATAAGGGTAGAGGTCTGCTCTTTGAATTTATCGAGCAGATCCACGATCTCACCGAGCGTGACCTTATGCGTTTTCGGCGCGGCGCAATATCTGCCGCCTTCGCAAAGGACGGTTTTGATGCCGTCGAATTCACAGCGGTGCTCCTTGCCTTCCAAGGCGTCGAGCATTTCCGTCACGAGGTCGTCGATATAGAGAAGCTCTAACCGTACGCTTCGGTCGCTCACGGTGATCGGCAGATCGTTGGCGATGTTGTTGCAGAAGGTCGCAACCGCGCTGTTATAGTTCGGTCTGCACCACTTGCCGAAAAGATTCGGGAAGCGGTAAACGAGCACCTTCGCGCCCGTTTCCTTGCCGTATGCAAAGACGAGCTCTTCTCCCGCCTTTTTGCTTCTGCCGTAGTCGCTGTCGTAGCGTCCGATGCAGGTTGCCTGAATAGAGGAAGAGATCATGACGGGGCAAGTATTTTTATGCTTTTTCAGCGTATCCAAAAGAATGCTTGCAAAGCCGAAATTGCCCTGCATGAATTCCTCGGGATTCTGCGGACGGTTCACGCCCGCAAGGTTGAATACGAAATCCGCTTTTGAACAGTATTCATCCAAAAGTTCGGGCGCTGTATCTATATCGTATTCATAAATTTCGTCAATGATGACGGAAGGACGGGTTCTGTCTTTCCCGTCGCGGATATTTTTTAAGCTTGCGCAAAGGTTCTTTCCGACGAAGCCCTTGGCGCCGGTTACCAATATATTCATCGCATTAAACGTCCTTTACAATCTCTCTTTGCACCAATTCACGTTTCTTTTAACCACTTTCGCCGGAACACCTGCAAGAACCGTATTTGATTCGGTGAACGATTTTGTTACGACTGCACCTGTTCCGATAATCGTATTTTCGGGAATAACCACGCCTTTATTGATCAAAACACGGTATCCTATCCAAACACGGTTTCCGACCTCAACGTCTGCCGCTTGGTTGATTCGGTTACCGGACATATCAAGAACGGAATGAGAATCTCCCGTTCTCAAAACGATGTCCGACGAACACAAACAATCATTTCCGATTTTGATTTTTCTTCCCTCTGTACACGCCAGATGAATTTTACCGCACAAATTCGTCCGATCACCAATGACAACGCAGTTATTATCGTCCTCTATGTATATATCGCCTTGATTGATGGAAGTATCCTTACCGATCTCTACCACGTTGTTGTTTCCGCGAATACATATGGTGGTATTGCGAAGGATTCCGCCTTTATGAAAAACAATCGTATTTTTTCCATATGATTTTATCTTACACTTGTATAACAATGCGCCTTGATTATCAATAACGGTTTTTCTCGTTCTGAGAGAATTATTAAACGGAAATCTATTTACGATTTTATAACATTTGAAAATGAATTGCTTCAGAATTTTTTTCATTGCAGCACCTGTCCGAGCTCATTTTGAATGTATGCGAGGCTTGCGATCTTCGCCTTGGTTTCCTCGACGTTCAGAAGGCGCGTATTATTAGAGTTGAATTCGGTCAAGGTATTTCTTTCGATATCGCCCTTGCTGAAATACTTATCGTAGTTCAGACCGCGCTTGTCGCAGGGCACGCGGTAGAAATTGCCCATATCGATCGCGTTCGCGCATTCTTCGTTGGTAAGAAGGGTTTCGTACATTTTCTCGCCATGGCGGATACCGATCACCTTGATTTTTTCTTTATCGCCGCCGAACAGCTCACAAACTGCCTCCGCCTGTGTCTGAATCGTACACGCGGGCGCCTTCTGTACGAGGATATCTCCGCTTGAACCGTGTTCAAATGCAAACAGGACGAGATCAACGGCTTCATCCAGCGACATAATAAAACGAGTCATTCTGCCGTCCGTGATCGTGATGGGATTGCCGCTTTTGATCTGATCGATCCAGAGCGGAATGACCGAGCCTCTGCTGCACATAACGTTGCCGTAACGGGTGCAACAAATTTTCGTTTTTGCGGGATCAACCGTTCTCGATTTTGCGACGATGACCTTTTCCATCATCGCCTTGGAGGTGCCCATCGCGTTGACGGGATACGCCGCCTTGTCCGTGGAAAGACAAACGACGTTTTTCACGCCCGCTTCGATCGCCGCGGTCAGTACGTTTTCCGTACCCAATACGTTCGTTTTGACCGCCTCGATCGGGAAAAATTCGCAGGAGGGAACCTGCTTGAGCGCCGCCGCGTGGAATATGTAATCGACGCCGTGCATAGCATTGCGAACGGATGCAATATCGCGCACGTCACCGATATAGAATTTGATCTTTTCCGCCACCTCGGGCATTTTCACCTGAAATTCGTGGCGCATATCGTCCTGCTTTTTCTCGTCACGAGAAAAAATTCTGATCTCCCCGATGTCGGTGGCAAGAAAGCGGTTCAGCACGGCGTTGCCGAACGAGCCCGTGCCGCCCGTGATCAGGAGGGTTTTGTTTTTAAAAAGTGACATTTCCATTTCCTTCGCATCTCTATTTTTATTTATTTTTCAACATAGTTTTTACTTGTTTCCATGTAAAATACGGATTTATACCTTTCAGCATCAAAAGATTATTGGCTCTCAACGGCGTTATCAAAAAGCCGATCACAAAATTCATAAAGAACTGTGTGATGACTGAAGCAACAGCGGCACCGATAATTCCCATGATAGGAATCAATAAGTAATTCAATAAAATATTCAGCACTGCTCCCATACAATCAATCCATATCACGTACTTATGCTTCTCCTCTGCGAGAATCCATATCGACCTGATTGAACCGAAATATGAAAACGTGACAAACCAGACCACCGTCCTGAGCGACAAAACGGCAGGAAGATACGCTTCTCCGTACAGCAAATATACCATCGGCTTTGCCAACAGACACAGCGCCACACACTGGATCAACGAAGCATAAAATATGATGCCGTATGCCAAAGATATGCTGTTCTCATATTTTTCCTTGGAGTTTTTTTTATTTTTTAATATTTCTGGGCGCATGGAATCTATAATTGCGGCATATACGAATCCAAAGATACCGGCGCAAGTAACTGCGGCTGCATAATATCCAGTCGCGGTATCGCCGATCAAATTTTTCAGCATAAGCTTATCAGTTTGCTGTAAAACGGTTACCATCATTCCCGAAATGATATAATACTTGCTTTTGGAAAGCATTCGACCTGCCGTTTTAAAAGAAAAGCTTAACCTGTTTTTTCCCAAAACAACGTATAAAAACATCAAAATCGCGCTAATGACAAGATGTTCAATTGCGCTTGCGGCGGCAAACCAATATACGCTCTTTCCGGTTACAAGCAAAAATATCTTATATGCGGAAACGATAATATATCCGATCACCATAGCGATGGACGGATATTTGGACAACAATTTCGCCTGATACCAATATGTTATCATTTCCGATGCCTGGAAAACAAGAGACAAGCTGTAAATGGAACAAACGATCAAAGTATCTTTTTCTCCAGCATTTGCAAAAAAAACGAATCCCACAATTCCCAAAATGCCGATCAAACTCGAGGGGATTGTCAGCCCCAAAGCCGTTCCGAGAATCTTACCCTCATTTTTTTCATCATTCGCAATATCCTGGACTAAAATACAATGCAATCCCAGACGCATGAGCGGAATGGCGAATCCAACGATAGATGCAGCATAGTTAATCAGACCGTAATTAGACGGTCCCAGAAATCGCGCCGACATCATACCCACTATAAGACTGAGCAACGATTGAATGATCCTGCATCCAATGATCCACGCCGCATTATTGATTACTTTATTTTTCAAAATACTCTCCAATACAATTGATTGAAACCTCACGAAAAGAAAGATTTCGTTTTTTTGACGATCTTCTTGATTGAAACGAGCGGGAGCAACAAGCAATTTTTGCGTAATACTTTTTTCATTCTGTTTATCATAACGTCATATCCGGAATGATTCAGATATAATTTGATCAGCCGTCTGTCCGTATGATAATTCCACGGTTTACCGCAAGAAAAATGAATCAGTCTGCTTTGCTTCAGCGCCTTTTTGTATAAAACACTATCCAGCAGCTCGTATGCCTGAAAATTATATCGGAAACCGTTGATATAATTGATTTTTCCAGCAAAGAAAACATTCAGAAAATCCTGATCCATATAAGGATAATGTTCACAGCTATAGCAACAACTGTCAAAAATTTCCTGCAAAGCATATTCACGGCGTATTCTTTCCGTATTGATTACAACGACGCCGGAATTACAGTAAATCTGCGTTGGATATTGATTACGGTATATGGCTTCGCGCGATTCACTGATATTTCCGCTGATCTCGTTACACATAGCAACGTAATCAACATCCATATCAAATAAATCACCGACGTTTCCTATGCAAAGCACATCCGAATCCAAATACAGCAATTTATCAATATCTTCAAACAGCCACGGCGAAAACAGTCTCAAAAGGATATTGGGCGACCAACGTCCCGTGTTCATGCTTTTCAACATTTCATAAGTATATATTTTTACGCCAATTCCAAGCTTTAAAAGCTTTGCTATATTTTCGTCGCTTAAATTCAGACAGGCGCAAACAAAAGATATCCCAGCGGTTTGATTCTTTACGAGCGACATCATCAAATTGATGGATTGATCAATATAACCGTCGTCAAAAGTCAACATCACAATATTGTCATCCGTTTTGAATTCATCGGTTTGAACCAAACACTTGACCGAATAAAGCTCACTAATCTCCATATTCTTTTCCTCTCTTGCAATTATTCATCATTTGCTTTATGGAATACAACAGCTTATAAATCCTGTAGAACCTCCGCACTACGACGTAATACATACGGTTACCCGTCTGCGGTGCTGAAACATAGCGGTCTTTATAAGCAATTACCGTTTTTATACATTCGCTTTCCATTTTTTTATATTTTCCGTCACGATTTTTCAGCAGAACGGTCAGCAAAGCAAGATTTGCTTTTATAATCATATTATCCGCAAGCGTCTTTAGCTCGGGAAAGCATTCTTCGATCATTTTTTTCTTTTCATCCGCAAAAAACAGAATATCCAGAAATTTATCCGAAAAAGCAGCTCTCGACGCGCTGTTCTCGCTCTCAGTATAGTTCAGGACGATACGGTCGCAAAGACAGATACGCGGCTTTTTCATCAAGCACTGAAAGAAGAAAAAACTGTCCTCGTGCACTTTTTTTCCTTCCGAAAATCTGACATCCCTCACGATACTGCTTTTATAAAGCTTTCCCCAGACGGCATAGCAAGCCGGGTGGTCTTTCAGGGAATTTTCCAATCCTTCCGTGCCTTCCCAAATCGCGCTCTCCGTTTTGTACGGACACCCCAGCTCTTTACCATTCTCGGTAACGCAAGTTTTCCAACCTATGGAAATATCACACCCGTGATCTTTGAGTGCAAAATAAAGCGTTTCCATCGCATCCGGCTTCAGAGCATCGTCCGCATCCAAAAAAGCGACATATTCTCCATTTGCCTGATCCAGTCCCATATTCCGCGCCGATGATACACCGCCGTTAACCTTATGAAAAACCTTTACCCTTTCATCCTCTTCGGCATACGCATCGCATATCTGCGGACAGCGGTCGGGAGAGCCGTCGTCGATCAAAAGAATCTCCAGATTGGAATACGTCTGCGAAAGAACGGATCTGACACAAGAATCAAGATATCTTTCGCTCTTATATATTGGTATAATTATACTAATCAAAGATTCCATTATTTTTCTCCCATAAACCAATCATTTTCCATAATATCAGCGCGGGAACAAGGTCCCTCGCTGAATAAATCACACTGACTGTTTGTCCGAATGCTTTCGGCAAGCGCAAGAAAACGTTCGGCGGCCACTGAAGGATTCCAATTTTCTGCAATCGTTTTGTAAGCATTCACACCCAAACGCTTTTGCTCTTCGGGATGGTCCAATATATATTTTACATTGCAATATAAATCATTTTCATTTTCATTTTCAAAAATCAGTCCGTTTTCTCTGTGCTTCATCAGAAATGGCGTAGAACCTGCTGCGTGGCTTGCAATAACTGCACAACCACCATTCATAGCTTCGTTCAAAACAGCGCCCCAGCCCTCTTCAAAATTGCTCGTAAACATAAAAATTGCCGAGGTCTCCATATATAGGCGCACTTGCTCTGGCTTCATCGCACCAAGGAACGTTATTTCCTTTTCCAAACCCAGTTTTTCGACCTCACGCTTCAATTCTTCTTCCAACAATCCGGTTCCGATAAAGTCGATTGAAAAATCATAGCCCTCGTTTTTCAAGCGATTGGCTACGTATATTGCGTATTCCGGATGCTTCCAATCAATAAATCTGCCACACCATAAAATTTTGTTTTTTACCTTTTTTGCAAGCAACGAGTCGACATCGTACTCCTTAAAATCCGGAAAATATCCCCATTTGTATGTTCTATCCCGGAAAAGTCCTATTTTTCCATAATCTGCCGCTGCGTATGCGCTTGCGCATAACAAATAAATTTCTTTTCCCTTCGAATTATACAGGCGGTATGCCATTGTTCTCTTTAATTTCTGAATAAAGCTTAATTTTTGCTTAAACATTCGTTCTTGGTATCGGAACATCAATTGATTTCGTTTTTTCCTGTATCTCAAAAATTTTTCCGGGGCAGAACCCACTATTACAACATCAGCCTCATTGATCAAAGAGAGGCATTGAAAGAAATGTTCCGAATCGTTATATAATCGTTTCACATACGGCGGTAACGTATCGATCCCATATCCGAGTTGTCTTCTTTCCTCTCGCATTTCCGAGGTTTCCATAAACGTATATCCATCACCGATCAGCTTGTACATCGCATCAGAAAAATATTTCTGATGATGATTAAAATAATTGGAAAGGAAAACAACTGTCATTTGATCATCCTCCATGCGATTTCAAAATTTCAATAAAATTATATCTGAAAAATATTTTCAAATATCAGGCGTGGTGCACACATCATGCCTTAGGCTTTCGAAAACTCAAAAATAAAAAGTTGCACAAAGATGGCAAGACTCCCGTTGTGCACATTCAATGCAATTGAATGTAGGGTGCTCCGCCACAAGGCGGTAAGGGATTGTTCCTGAATGTTTTATTGTTTTTTGATACAATTCCTCCGTCTTTCGCAAGCGAAATCCACCTCCCGACTTTATCAACGAGTTGAGCGATGTCGTCAACTTTAAGTTGACGACATCGCTGTGATATATTCCGCTGATCGCGGTGGGGTAATTGCCAATCAGTAATTGTCTTTGCTATTATTTGGCAATCATCTTACCGTCAGCACCAAATGTATACTCACCGGGTTCAACAAGACCGTTTGCTTTCGCTGCGGAAATAGCGTATTTGCAGTTTTTGACTGCTTTCTTGGAAGAGTTGATATAGTAGAGATTGCCTTCTGCATCTTTAACTACACCTGCGTATGTTGCAACGTTGTTAACGTAATAACGGATTTCACCGTCTTCATCTACGTAAAGACCGTTCTTAACAACTTCAGGTTCGTTTTCAACAACGATCATCTTACCGTCAGCACCAAATGTATACTCACCGGGTTCAACAAGACCGTTTGCTTTCGCTGCGGAAATAACATATTTACAGTTCTTAACTGCCTTGAAAGAAGAGTTGATATAGTAATAGTAACCATCAACTTCTACAAGACCCTTATATACACAAATACCGTTTTCCACATAATAGGTACCGGTCTTGCCTCCATAGGTTCCTTCGTAAAGACCCGTGTAGTTTTCCAACCAAACACCGTCATCGCCGAAGATATGATATTTATAACCCAAGTCTGTGCTGATCTTAACCTGAATAAGACCCGTAACCGCATAAATATCGGTGAAGTAATATTTCTTACCATTAATCGTCTTCCACTTGGATTCATAAGTAGCGCCGCCCTTGATCTGTCCGCCGGCCCACCAAGCAGTCAGACCTGCGCCGTCATGTTCCCATGCGGCATCGGTAAGAACATGGTTGACAAAAGTATAGGTATGACCGTCAACAGCAACAACACCGTTTACTGCTTCGCCATTGGCACCGCAATAGTAATCCTTGCCGTTGATATTGACCCAACCGGACTGAAGTTCTCCATTTACATAAACAAATGCTTTCGAACAAACGCCGCAAGTATAAATACCGTCCTCGGTCACTTCATAATCGTGACCCGTCGCTTCAACTGCCGTACCCCAATCCACAACGGAATCACAAACCTCGCAGTAGGTTCTTCCGGTATAACCGGGCTTGGTGCAGGTAGCGGCAAGATCGTCTACTGCCACGGGAGCATGAACGTGTGCAGTGCCTCTGTCTGCCTTGAATGCAGGATCGGAGAAAGCTGCCTGGAGTTCTGTGTCTACGCTGAATTCTTCGTTAGAGAACGCGCCGAGAACATCAGAGGTATAACCGTCAACGTAAGTAATCTCACCCATATCAACGTCAACCTTGAGGTCATAGGGCCAGAAGCCGTACGTATTCCAATACGTTTCTGCGGTATAGCCGTCAATCTTGATATCCGTATCGTAGTAAATAACACGGATCGGAAGAGCAGCGAGAGTTGCCGCGCCGGACTGTGCATTGTCACCTGTACGGGTGATCACGATCGTAGCGGTATTGTTTTCTTCATCAATCGTATAGGTAGCGGTAAATCCATCTGCCAATACCATATGATCGAGTTCAAAATGGTTGCCGTAGTTCAGATCGATCACTGTCTTTACAGACTGAATGGTTTCGATCTTATTCGCATTGACGTTCATCCAGTAAATGGAACCGCCGTAAAGGTTATTCAGCGTAGGATCTGCGGGAACGACCTGAATGGTGGACGCATCCACGTCGGAATCCACCTTCACAAGTCTGATCACTACGGACTTGTTGCCCATGTTGTCGCAAATTTCAAATTTAACGCGGTGAGTACCGTTTGCGACAGCAACGTCGCTGATCGTCATTCTGCCGTTTGCGAAAGTAACGGGAACTCCAACACCGTCAATATAAGCTTTTGCGGTTGCGGGATTCAAGCCGGTAGCATTCGTTTTTGCAGTATTTTCGCTCACAGTCGCAGTCATTGTGAGAAGATTGTTTTTCGTTGTTACGGTTGCGTACTTTTTGAGCTCGGTAGAATTATCATTGCCTGCAAGCTCAACCTTGCTGAAGACAGGAGCTTCCCTGTCGTCAACCGCATCGGAGAAGTCTGCCGTAATATTATCGATATATACAGTCTGGAGACCGTTGATCGTACCGTATTCCTTCCAGAGATCATTGGTATTCGTATGGGGGAACATAAACTCAATGAAGCGGAAGTTGTTTGCATCATTTTTACTTGCATTGTATGCAATTATGTCTTTGCAATCCAAACCGGGGATCAAAATCTTGCTGTATGCGCTGACATCAATGGAGAAATATTTCCAACCGGATTCATCCCAATTATTGTAAACCTCAGGCTGATTCATAACGGTAATCGTATTCTTTTTATCAAATTTACCGTCTCCGTCCGGGTCATACCAATAGAGTACACGAATCCAGCAATGCTCGTATTCGTCGGGAATATACGCCCAGAAGCCGATAGATTTTGCGTTTTCTACAACGACGCCTTGATCAAGGAACAAATCGCTCTGACCGTAACCGCCGTTTGAGATGCCGTTTGCCGAAATAGGGTTCATTTCCACTCTCATAGAGCCAATGCCGTCATGAACCTTGCCGTTGGCACCGGTAGCAAAGGTAAGCTTCTGATAGAAGCCCTGATCGTTGCCGTTTACGTCAGCGATATTCCATTCATCAATATCAGATTCTTTTTCAAAATCAAAGAGCACTTCGGAGCCTTTGCCGAGGTTGAGCGCGGCTGTCGCAACAAGCGCAGTATTATGAACGAAGGTTGCGGTAAGCGTGCTCTTCAGATCAGCAGGCGCATTCGCCTCGCTGACAGAGGTAAACTTCAAACCGTCGAACGTACCCAAAGCGGAGTTCGTTGTAGTGAATTTCACGTCTTCAGGCTTGATCACAACAGAGTTCAAGCCACCGTTGATGGTAGCATTGATACCAATGGTAACTTCCTTATCAAAAGGAACAGTCATCACTGCCTGAGAGAAACTGAATTCCGTAGGAATTACAATTTCAACGGAAGCGGAACCAACGACCTCACCCTTCCAAACCATCTGAACGGTCGCCGTACCAACCTTACCGTTGGATACGAACACACCGTTTTCGACGGTACCCATAGAAGAGTCAGCAAGCTGCCAGGTAACGTCTGCGGGAATGTCCGCAGCAGTACCAACAAGGTCCGTGCCGAGCGCGGAGAACTTCACAGTGCTGCCCGGAGTGTAATATTTGTTTTCAGAGGTAATATTTGCACGAACGAACTCACCGGTTGCGGGGGCCGTGGAAATAACGAGGATACCGTGAGTGGTAGGTCTTTCCGCACCGTCGGAAGGAGAGCAGTTGATCTTCAGCTCTTCGCCGGGACGCTGAGAAAGGAATGCGGAAGAACCGCCGCCGTCACCGTTGACTGCAACGACACAACCGAGAGAAAGCATAAATTCTGCCATTTCATAGTTGGTAAAGCCAGCCGAGTAAGGAGACTGACGACCGTCGTTCATAACCATAACGAACGTACCGTCTTCCTTGATACCAACGAAAGAACGGGAAGCGCCGTTGGCTGCGTTGTTATCCTTGCTATACTGGTTTTTGCCGTCTTTTACAAGGAAACCGAAGTTGGCGGGAATCACCTGTTCTTCCCAACCGGTAATAGCGGAGGAAGTCGCGCGGATTTCAACCTTCGGCATATCCGCCGGTCTCTTTTCGCCGTCTTTTTCATCAAAGTTGATAACTACGCAGGTCTGAGCACCGTTCGTCTGTCCTTGAGAGTTTATGTAAACCTCACCATCAAGAACCATGTATCCGAGAGGTTCACCAACCAAGTGCGGATTATCAACATAGTACTGAGAGTTGTACCAGCTGAGGGAGAGGTTCATCGCTGCAACTACGTTTCCGTAGCCGTTTGCTTCTGCCCATTTTGCCTGTTCGGACATGATCTGTACGCCGTATTTACCGGGGGTGGGAACCATGCCCTTGTAAGAGGGAATCACCTTGGTGTAGGGGTTGGAAAGATCAACCTCTACGACGTGCGCAACCTGACGGTGTGTACCGGCTGCATTGTTGAGCACGATCTCGGATTCCACGATACCGGGCGCAAGATCGTAATCGTTCTTGGAGATGACTTTGTAATAGTCATCGTGCGCGGTGTAATCATTCGCCGCAAACGTTGTGAAAGGAATCGTTGCAAAAACAGCAACGACCATCACGAACGCGAGCAGGAATGAAACACTTCTTTTGATTGTTTGTTTCATAATCAAACTCCTTCTTGCTATTTTTCCTCGACACTTGCATATCGCCGAACGAAGAGGTCGAGGTTGCCTTCGCCTGGCTGTTTTATATACCGAAGAATATTTTTATCACTCCTTTCTTTGTCATTCCATATTCTTCGATGATTTATATTTATCCATAATTGGTTGGATACAAAATTTATTTCCTGTAAGCCGTATACGTATGGTGGCTTCTTTGCTGATCCATGGGAGGATCCTTTTCATAATCTCCGTACAAGCTGCGCAGATACGTATCGTAGCCGACGGGCGCGGGGAATTTCGCTCCTTCAAACGTAACCTCCACGGCATCCGCAAATGCTTCAGCCGGAATGATCTCACGCTCACCGTAAATGCACCACGATTTACAGCCGACGTAAGCACTGTCCTTTTGCTCCGCGCGGATACTCTCTTTCAGGATTGAACGAATCCAGCGCGCGCTTCCGACCGTTTTACAATAAGCCATCACGATGCCCTTCGCCGCCCGTTTCACGGGATTTTTCGAATCGGGCTTACGGAGCTTTGACAAGCTGAGATAAAACATCTCCCGTTGGATGCATTTCACCTCGCGTTTCGCCTTTTCCGGATCCGTATTCCATGCATCCAGAGGGAAAATGTCGATATCCAGTCCGAGGACGACACCGTTATCCACGTTTTCCTCTTCTTTTCTCGTCGTCATATCGCAAAGCTTTGCGAAAGGGAAACGGTATTGACCTTTTCTTTCAAATGCGAAAAGCCGATACCTGTCGTCATCTGGAAAAAGGGAAATGAAACGGTCGTAATCCTCTCTGGGAACAAGAACGTCGATATCATCGTCCCATGGAATAAAGCCCTCGTATTTGACCGCGCCGAGGAGCGTTCCGTTCGACAGAAAGTACCGAATGCCGTTCTCCTTGCAGTATACGTCAAATTTTTTCAACAGATCCAATTCAATTTTTTTAATTTCGTTCAGTGATAATTTTTTCATATAAATCCAGATATTCCTTGAATCTTTCATTTTGGTCAAACGACTTCGCTCTGTTCACGCAATCGTCACGCGAATACGGCTTTTCCGTACAAATGCGGACGATCTCCCTTTCCAGCGCCTCAACTTCGTCACAGTCAACGACGGCACCGCAGGTTTCATCCGGTATTTCGGGACTGCCGCCCGTACGGAAGGTCAGAACGGGCGTACCGCAGGCAAGCGCCTCCATATTGACCGTCGGATAATTCTCTTCCCTCGTGGGATTGACGAAAACGTCTGCCGCTGAATAAATCCCGGCAAGCTCCGACGCGTTTTGCGTGCGATGAATCGAAATAATATTTTCCGGCAATGATGTATCCGTCCGATCGTCCGTTCCGACGAGAACGATTCTGTAACTGTCCGGAAGCTTTTTCGACAGATCCACAAATACGTCCAAGCCCTTTCGTTCGTTCCATCCCAACGATACACCAAGAATCAAATGCTGATCATCGGAAAATCCGTACTTTCTCCTGAAATCAGACGAACGGGGCTTGAATATTTCAAGATCGATCCCATTGTGAATAACTTGAATCGGATATTCCCGCAAATAGGATTTTCCAACAAGCTCAGCAAGCCAATGCGACGGTGTGACCACGGTAAGAGCGTCAAAGCCACAAAAGCAATCTCTTTTCATTCGCCACATCTTTTCGGTTTGATCCCTCTTGCTCGATATGGGATATGCGCGCAGATTGTTACATCCGCCGCACCCACTCTGCCATCTTTCACAATCGCAAAAGGTAAAATGCGCACAACCGCCGGTGAACGCCCAACAATCGTGCAGCGTCCAGACGACGGGAATACGGCTCTCTTTCAAATATTCAAAAAAACTCGGAAGATGAAGATACCAACCGTGAACGTTATGCAGATGGATCACGTCGGGTGAAAAGGATTTGATCCTGCGGATCAATTGCTTCGTGGTAAATCGGGAATAGCAGCCGTGATCACCGAAGAAGCCGGCCATATACATATGGAAACTTTTGGACAAAAAATTTCCAATCAGATAATACTCTTTTCGGTTGCTTTTATGCCACGAAAAACCGCCGGCGCATAACGATTCGTCACCTTGCCGCAACAGCATTTCGGAAATGGAAAACATCATCTTCCCCGTGCTTCCGTACGGCACGGCATTGATCGCCATCACTTTCATAATATAGCCTCAAATATGGTGTGGTAGGTCGTAAAACTTTTCCACATCGGATTGGTGAAAAACGAATAATATCTTGCAAGATAAATACACAAAATCATGCACGGAAATAAATACAACTGTATCGCCCTCGTCCATTTCCCCGACGTATGATGAGCATGGTATTCCACAATAGACGGAAGCGCAACGATAGAAAAAATATCAAAATACATTTGGATTCGGGTAAACATTGCGTAATGATATGCAAGCAAGCCGAAAAACAAGCCGATCAGATACAATTTTCCGCATATCAGCTTGCGGTCCTTCAAGTTCGTCAAATTGATAGCCACATACACAAACGATACACCGGTCAGCAGCGTTGCTCTCAATGAATTGGCCGTGTCATTCGCAAAATGATATGCGTAATCCGAATTATTGAATATCTTCAATCCAACCGAAACAAGCTCTTCAACGACCGCGCTTTCCGCCAACAATATCAGCATACCTGCCACCAGTACCAACGTCTGAATTCTGCTCATCTCTTTACCGTTCACAAAGAAACAGATCGGAAGCAACAACAACGCCGAGGTATGGAAAGCGGCAGCCAATACGATCATCGCTGCATATTGGATCAGCTTCCTATCCTGCAGATACTTCAGTGATATGATAAAAATACACATGGCGATGCATTGGCGCAAAGCTGACAAATTCATCAGGAACAAATATGGATTGATAATGAAAATCAAAATGCCGAGACCTGCATACACACCGTGCAGGTTTTCCCTGACGAATTTGAAAATAACATACAGGAAAAAAACAGAAATGACCGCAATCAACAAATAGAAGCTTGGTATGGCTTTATTCAAAAACGTATACAGATATTCACCTTCAAAAGGATTATAGCTCCCATCGCGAATTGTCAAATAACTTCTGAAATACGAATGATAGTCATTTCCGTACTGATAACGCAAAACTGAAAATACAGCCAACACAAATGCGCTGAATGGCAAAAGTAATTTTTTAGTGTATCTGGTTTTAGCAAAAGCCAGCACAATCGCTAACAACAATATAACATGAACCAAGCTCTCACCCCGTTTACATACGATTCATTTCTATGACAGCAGCGATAATTTTCGAAGCATCCAAATGCGATTTGGCATAAGTGCGAAAATCAGATTTGGATGATTTTTTTGTACTTGCTTCCCAAATCACGTTTTCAAAGCTACGAGATTCCGGAGGTATTTCATACAGAAACTCCGAATAGTACGTCGGCATACCGTCTAACATATAAGCAACAACAGGCTTCCCCGTCATCAGATATTCTATATTTTTGGATGGAAAAGAATATTTCGTATATTCCTCGTTATTCGGACGCGGATTTACGAGAACGTCCGCCATATCGGCGTACGCCTTTGCCTCGGCGGAAGTCACCATGCCTTTATATTCAATTCTCGAATCCAATACGGCTTTTTCTTCCACGTAAGCCCTCGCGTCGCCGTCTCCGCACAGGATCAGGCGATAATTGGGATCGTCTATTTTCATAAACGAGTCCACCAATTCCCGAATGCCGAATTTCAGATTCATCTTTCCCGTGTAAACGATTCTTTTGATACCGTCACCGGAAAAGGTGGCTTCGGCAAACGCGATATCGGGATCCGTGATCCCCTCCGCTACGGTGTACGGACGGTCGCCTACCCCGAGAACGTCTTTCATCGGCTCGGTCAGAAGCACGAACGAGTCAACCTTCTCAATCAGACGCTCCATATACCGTATATCGTATTTTTTGAAAAAGTCGTACAATCCCCGTCCGCTCTCGTTGAGATTCATATATTGCGGAAGGTCCGGAACGACCAGACAGATTTTGCTCTTCGGCTTTAATTTTTTTGCATACGCCGCCGCTTCCAGAAAGGGGGTATGCGGACAGTATACCAAAATCAGAAATTCTTCCTCGGATTCCCGACGCAGATATTCCTTGACCGCTTTTTTTAAGGAACGCGCTCTTGAAAGATTTCTGATGCCCCATATATTATTAAACGGGACGTATTCGCAGAGATCGGTTTTCACAGAAAATCCGCGGAATCCGGGCTTCGTATATCGCATGGGATACGCGCCGATCAACGGCGCGGACAGAATCTTATGGTCCATACCGTTCTTTTCTATCCCCTTGATCAATTTTCTTTGAAAAATATTCGCCGATTGCTCTGCGTATCCTTTTGTCAAGGATAAAGCTTCTCTTTCGTTTTCCTCGGCGTAAACGCCGCAAATCATCAATATTTTCACGGTTGATTCCATGCCTTTCATTCCAAACGTCACCGACTCAGCAATATCCGAAAGAACATCGTCGGAGAGGCGAAAAAGCCCGCCGCCGAGCTTTTCAAGCAATTCCCCATACTTCTCATGCGCAGATACGCATACGCCAGCACGGCGTAATGCCTCGCCTTGATATACTTCACGCTTTTGGGGCTCAATCTGTCGAAGTACTGTTTTTTATGCTCGTAAAGCGCATTTTCTCCGTCAATTTTTCCGCGTCCGCCGGAAAGTCCGCTTTCGCCCGTATGAACGTAAGCTTTTACGTCGCAGAACGGAAGATATCCGAATCTGCCGCCCTTTTCGATGGCGCGCTGCATGAGGTAAAATTCATCACCCACGTTGATGGGAGGGAAGCCGCCGATGGAAAGAAGATAATCCCGCCGAAACATCATCGTATCGGTACCCGTCAGATGATATTGCAAATGATATTCAAAAAGCGATCGCGCATCCGTCTCTTTGATATAGGAGCGGATCCGCCGATCCGCAGGCTTCCCCTTCTCGGTATAAAGATAAAGGTCCGTGATGGAATAGTCCAGACCGTTCTCCTCCATAAACGAAACCTGTCTCTCGACCTTTTCGGCGAGATAAACATCGTCGTCATCCAGAAACGTAACGTATTCTCCCGCCGCCGCGCGGATCCCGGCATTGCGGGCTTCCGCGGAACCGCGGTTCGGATGGTTCGTTACGGACCGAAGCACGATGCCGTGACAGGATTTTTGGAAATCCGCCGCGATTTTTTCAATTTTCCGATTCCATTCCGGTTCGTCATTATCGTCCACCAGTACGATTTCGATATGCGGATAACTTTGTCCGCGCAATGACTGCAATGCTTCCGACAGAGTGGTGTCTCTTCGGTATGTCGCTACTATTACACTGACCAATGGTTTCATGTCACAACCGTCTCTTCTTCTTTCTTTTCTTTCTGTTTTTTCAGCTCGCCCGTGCCGCCCTCGACGACGCCGTCGGATTTCAGCACGCTGACGATCGTACCGAAGAAGCATTTCATATCCATGGAAAGCCCCTTGAAAAATCCGCCGTTCAGAGCCGCGGCGTATTCGCCGTCAAATTTCGCCTTGACGGGAATTTCAAGCTCGTCTCTGCCGTTGATCTGCGCCCAACCGGTGATACCGGGCTTCACGTCGTTTGCGCCGTACTTTTCTCTCTCCGCGACCAGATCGTCCTGCGACCAGAGCGCGGGACGGGGACCCACGCAGGAGAGCTTGCCCGTAAACACCTGATAGATCTGGGGAAGCTCGTCAAGACTGTACTTGCGGATCCATTTACCGACGCGGGTGATATACTGCTCGGGATTTTCCAGAAGATGCGTCGGCACGTCGTGAGGCGTGCTCATCTTCATGCTTCTGTATTTCCAGATCATAAAATAGGTGATCTCGCCGTCCTTTTTCTGTCCGACTCGTTTTTGCTTAAAAAGCACGGGACCCGGATCGTCCGCCTTGATGGCGACGGCAATGCCGAGCATCGGAATCGCCAGCACCACGCAGGCAACGCCGGAAATCACGACGTCAAACATTCTTTTTACAACGTGCTGATACATATCTCCATCTCCCTTTGATGTAATCATCTTTGATTCAAAAGAATCCCGGTTCTTCCCCGACCTTCTTTGTTCGTTCCCGACACCAATCGGCGTCGAGTCTTGCAGAAGTCGGTTTCCAAGGCTTGATTTCTACGATGACAGCGCCGTCTTTTGCGCCGATCGCTGTCACGATATAATTTTTATATTCATCTTTGTTTGCGCCTACGGGTTCACCGTCAACCGTACAAACAAATGGATTTGAAACGATTTTTAAAACATCTTCCAATCGAAAAACCATTGGATACGCCTCCTTTCAAAGCGGAGAAATCTGAAACCCGATTTCCCTCAATCTTGCCAACTGATCGCCGTTTCCGTCGGTTACTTTCAGTTTTGTCTGCCCCGAGCGGATACGCCAGAGCCACATACCGAGCGGGAATCCGCTTTCGTCGACGTAGGTACACGGCATTTCCAGATTGCCGTTTTCCCCGTAATAACGCTTTGCGAATTCGTAATGATTTTCCCAATCCCGTTCCGCAGAGGTCAGCCAATCCATACCAATGCTTTCCAGCAATAGAATCTGCGCTTCGGAAAGCTTTTGATCCGCTTTGCTCTTTCTCTGCCGTCTGATCCAGAGAGAAAGCGATTTGCCGTTTCCGTTATCATAATCATCGGGAATATCCAGATGACCGTATTCACGGTAAAACGCTTGTGCGCCGCGGAATTTCTGTTGCCAAGCCGCGTCGTTCGCAACCTGATGGCGGTTTTCCCAGACCATGCCGATCTGCTCCAGACGGTTGATCTGCTCTTCCGTCAATTTCTTTTCGCCACGGTTGCCGATGTATATTTGCCTTTGCTCGTTGAGCCATTTGGCAAGCCATATTCCCTGCACCTGATAATCACCGGGAAGATTCAGATTTCCGTGTTTTTCGTAAAATTGCTTGGCAAAATCGTAACGGACTTCCCATGGATCGGGCTTCGTCCAGATCATTCCCAGCACATCCAACTGATTTTGTTGCTTTTCGGAATGCTTTTCCTTGCCCTTTTCCCTGCGGTCGGCAATCCATGCGCCGAGCTTGTAGCCGTCGGGCGTTACGTAGGACGTCGGCACGTTGAGATTGCCGTGCTCGTTATAGTAAGCAAGCGCTGCCTGATAGCCCGTATCCCACGCCGTTTCATGCTGATTTTTCCAGATCATGCCGATCTCGTCCAGACGGGCGATCTGTTCGTCGGTCGGCGGCGTACCCGCCTTGATTTTTCCCGATCGAAGCGCGCGCTGCCGTCTGATCCACGTTCCGATCTTCAAGCCGTCGGGCGTGCAATATTCGGCGGGAATATCCAGATGACCGTTTTCGCGGTAAAAGTCAAGCGCGCCCGCGAAATTTGCTTCCCACAGATAGTCGGGAACGCTCCAGATCATGCCCATTTCATCGAGCAGAGCGATCCGCTCCCCCGTCAGATAGGTATTCTGTATGCCGCTTTTTCTGTACGTGCGGATGCGGCGGATCCATGCGGCGAGATCCACACCGCTTTTCGTTTGATATGCGTGCGGTACGTTGAGATCGCCGTGCTCCGCAAAATACGACTTTACTTCGGCAAAATATCTTTGCCAGGAAAGATCGCGGACGCCGTCCCAGATCATACCGATTGCTTCTAATTTACGGATTCTTTCCGCGTCGAGCGTGCCGTACGAGTCGCCCCGATATACGCTTCTCTGCGTGAAGATCCAATCGCCGAGGGAATATCCCTCCGCGGTCTTATACCGACGGGGAACCTCAAGATTTCCCTCTGTTTCGTAATATTTTTTTGCGCAGGCGTACATCATATCCCAGGATGCCGTCAGCGTTTCGTTCAACTGATCGAAAAGCCACCGCACATTCTGAACCTCGTCGACGATCCGAAAGCGCTCACTCACGATCTCCCTGTGGATACCGAGCATACGGTAGTAATTCGCCGCGATCTGCATTTCCTGCTCGATCGCACCGATGCTATATAAATTTTCGATATTGTTGACGATATCGAAAATGATGGGTTCTCTGTCCTTGCTTGCCGACAGCGCGCGTCCGATCTGCTGTTTGTAAATGATCGGAGAAACCGTCGGACGGAATAAGATGACGCCGTCGATCTTTTCCACATGCACGCCCTCGTTGAGCATATCGATGCAGAAAAGAAGCTTCAGATGATCGCTCGCGTCGGCTTTGAAATCCGCAAACGCCTTGCTCGTTTCGGGATCGTCCGAATAAACGGAGTAAATATGCGGTTTACCGTCAATTTCACCGAACCACTCCGGCACCTTGTCGATCATTTCTCTCATGTGCTCCGCGTTCGCGCAGAACACGATATATTTGCTGTTTTTCGATTGAATATGCTTTTGAAATATCACGTCCAGCCCGTCCGCTTGCTCCAGCGCGCGGCGCAACGCCTCGTAATATTTCTCGGCTTCGTCCCGAACCGCGCGGCTTTTCGCGCCCGCGATTCTTTTTTGGTATTTCTTCAGATCGTTTTGATACGAATAAACGGATAAAATATAGGTCGGAGATTTCAGAATACCGCGGACGATGGCTTCGCCGAGCGTCATTTCGGAGGCGATATTGCCGTCGAAAAGTTCTTCAGCCATATCACGCTGATTGTCCAGATAGCGGATCGCCGTCGCCGAAAGTCCGAGGATCTTCGCTTTGGGGAACGTCTCCAGCAGTCTGCGGACGCCCGCGCCCCACATTTCCGCGCCGCAGCGATGAAATTCGTCCAGCACGATATACGCGGGCTCAATGGCGGAAAGCTCCTCCTCCGTCATCTGCATGAGCTTCGCATAGGTATAGAAGCGGACGTTGGCGGGCTCTTCCCCGCCCGCCTTTTTCAGATTTTCGATCTGCGTTTTATATATGTATTCCGACGGCGAAAGCCAGCAAACGGGATCGCTCTTTTTCTCCTCGCAGAGTTGAAAGGCAATAAAGGATTTTCCCGTGCCGGTCGGATGAACGATCGCCGCCTTTCCGCACGCTTCCAGCATGGTGAGAGCGGAATCGTACGCCGTTTGGTTATGAGAAAATAACTGTATGCTCATCTTTCCACTCCCGTGCACAATACCACTTGATCGCCTATCAGTTCAATAGGCGTACATCTCCATCTAAATTATATTCCATATTCATATAAAAATCAAGGGCTTTTATGAAAAAAATCATGTTTGCATTCATATTTCGGACATTTGAAAGCGCGTTTTTTACCATTCGTCGTTAAAAAAGTGTAAAAAGTGTACGCCTATTGAACTGATAGGTGAACATCTCCATTTTTGTTTTTCTATATCAAATTGAACCGTTATCACGCCGGAACAGCATATTTCTTTTTTCTTCCTTTCCCATTCCCTTATAACAGAAAAAAGAACGAAAATTCCTCATTAGACGTGTTTGATAACAGAATTGTAAAACTAAAATTTTTGAAAAATGCCGGAGAAAATTGAGGAAGAAAAGAAAGCAAGGATCGAAAATTGGACAAAAAAGCGGGCAACGCCCGCAGGAAGTTTCTCGCCTACCGCAGTTTAGCCTGTATTCAAACAATACAAAACGGCGAGGTCGAATTTGCGCAATTTCCTATGGTACAAGAAAAAAATGGCGCGACCGAAGTCACGCCATAAATTTCATCAAAATTTGTTTACCATTGCTTTTTGCAAAATCCGTAAGTGAATATGAACGAATTCTTTCCTTTACCATGTTAGGAATCAAAAAACCGCTTGTCGTAAGCTTGGCACAACGATTAATTACCGTCTTATTCGTTACACCTATCTTTTTACTGAGTTCAATGGGAGTAAATTCATATATACGATTTTTAAGAAGAAGCGCCAACAAAAGAATTCTTTCCAATTTTCATTTCTCTATTTTTCCAATTTTCATTTCTCTATTTAAAGAAGGAAAATGAAGTGTTTTTTCCTTGAAAAAAGAAGCTATTTATAAATTGATTTGAGTCCTCCAAGCATTTCTACTGAAAACTTTTGCAATATTTACAAAAAGTTTTCACTATACTGAAAACTTTTGTTGACAATCGAAAAAGTTTTCAGTATAATATAGTCATGGGGGTGAACGAATTGATTTACAGAGAACATTATATTGAAAAAGTACGAGAATTTTATGATTCCGATTTAATTAAAATCATCACAGGCATTAGACGTTCCGGAAAATCCGTTATTTTGGAACAAATTATGCAGGAAATCCAAAACAAAACTGAAAACTTTATTTATTTGAATTTTGAAGACAAGCGTGTTTCTTCCAATATAAGAGACGGCAATGCCTTGATCGAATATGTTGAAGAAAATAAGAAGGCAGGAAAATGTTATTTGTTTTTTGACGAAATTCAAGTTCTTGACGGGTGGCAGGACGCATGCAAAACACTTCGTCTTTACGATTATTCCTTGTTTATTACCGGCTCCAATTCAAAACTTTTGTCGGGCGAATTTACAAAAGAATTGAGCGGCAGATACGTTTCTTTTCGAATCAGACCGTTCGTTTATAAAGAAATCCTTGAATATACTGCTGAACTCGGAAAAGAAACTTCTATCACTGATTATCTGGTATGGGGCGGTTTCCCGAAACGCTTTGAATTCGATAGCCCCGAATCACAACGCCGTTATCTGAATGATTTGGACGATACGATTATCATCAACGACTTGCTTCATCGACATAAAATCCGTAAAGACCAGTTGTTCAAAAGCCTTGTCAACTTCGTTTTGCGTTCAAACGGAAGAATATTTTCCGCAAAATCTATTCATGATTATGTCAAAAAAGAACACGAATCTTGTTCCGTCAATACGATCATGAAATATCTTGGATATCTTGAAGAAGCTTATATTATCGAATCTGTCAAGCAATATTCAACAAAAACAAAAAAAGAACTCAGTTTTTACAATAAAATATATAATGCCGATGTTGCGCTAAATTCCATTCGTTGCTCGAATAATCGTTACGATTTATCCCATAATCTTGAAAACATCGTATACAATGAACTCGTCTACATGGGTTATGAAATCAGCGTATATAACAATGCCGGAAAGGAGATCGACTTTTTAGCTCAGCGCGGCAATAAAAAATATTTCATCCAGGTTGCATACAGCGTCATGGAAGATAAAGCTTATGCAAGAGAATTTAAAGCATTCTCCGGTCTTGACAATCTGTCACAAAAGATATTAATCACAAACGATGATATCGACTATTCCACAAGTGTGGTCCGCCATATCAAATTAAAAGACTTTTTGCTTATGGAAAATTTAGATTAACCGCAATAACCAAAACGGCTTACATTGGATCCGTCCTTTGCAAGCCGTTTCAATTTTTAGTTTATTCCATGTTTGGATAATCACTCCTCATTCGTTGTTTCCAATCAGAATATATCGTTCCATATTCTCTTCTTTTATAACATCATTTTTTACATTATAACATTGCGATTTTAAATTGTTAATATCGATGTTAGATAATAAAAAAACAAATCAATTTTATCGACTATACTCTATAAAACAATCCTATTCATCAATTTCATCTATTATAACCTAAAGCAGTACAGAAAGTGTCTGTCAAATGGATCTGGAAGCAAAAACTGACAATCACACATCAAATCAAGCAAATTTAATGTGTGATTGTCGATCAACGATGATGAAATCTATTCCCACCTCTTTCTTCAATCGCAGAGTAGTTATTTTGACCTATTCATAAATAGTAGTCAAAAATATTGACTTTGATTGTAATTTATAGTATATTATTAGTATCAATAATGACGATCGTCAATAGAACTATTCAAAAGGAGAATTTAATATGCGCATATATGGATATTGCAGAATCAGCCAAAAGAAGCAAAGTATCGAAAGGCAAATTCGAAATATCAAAGAAGCATATCCTACAACAGTAATAATTGAGGAAGCATTTACAGGAACCAAGATTGATAGACCCGAGTGAACCAAAGAAACAAGGGAGCAACTGGAAAAATCGAAGGAAATTCTTCCTCTTTTTCGTCTTTTTTTCTTTTTGATCATTGATGATGAAAAAAGCTGAAATCAATGGGGAATTTTTTAAATACACCCGGGAGGGGGGATTTTCTGTTTTTTCGTTTTTATGTTATAATAAAAACAAAAAAGGAGAATTTTTATGTACTCATCTCATTTCAGATTCACACTTGACCTGCAGAAAACGCAATCGCAGGTCTCTGTTCCCGTCACCCGCGGCGATACGGCGCGGTCGTGGCTGATCAGCTTCCGCGACGGTGCCGCCCCCTATGCGCTCCCCGACGGCACGTTGGCAAAGCTGGAGATCAAGCGCCCGACGGGAACGCACATCGAGGAATTCTGCCCCATCGAAAACCGTTCGGCGGTCAGATATTCCTTCTCGCAAAATACGAACACGGCGGCAGTCGAGGGGATTCACGAATGCGCGGTCATTCTCTTCGACGGAGAGGGCAATATCATCGGCTCGCCGCGCTTCATGATGATCGTCAGCGACCGCGTCGTGAGCAGCGACGACATCAATCTTTCCGACGAGGATAAGCTGATCGTCGAATCGATGGTCACCGAGGAGGCTTCCAGACAAAGGGCGGAAGCAGAGCGCATCAACGCCGAATCGGCGCGCATCGCGGCAGAGGCGCAAAGAACGCAGGATGAGGCGGCGAGACAAACGGCGGACACCGAGCGTGCCCTCGCGGAAGAAAGCCGCGCCAAGGGCTTCGAAACGCTTCAAAAAGAGATCAACACCGCCGCCGCTTCGCTGGTATCTCCCACCGTAACGGTCACGCCGACGGAAAACGGAAATCGGATCACCGTTACGGATCAAAAAGGCGAACATGCGTTTTCGATCCTCAACGGAACGAAAGGCGAACAGGGACCGAGAGGCTTACAGGGTCCGCAGGGACCGCAGGGCATTCAGGGCGTTCAGGGAAAGCCCTTCGCCATTGAAAAAACCTTTTCTTCGGTCAGTGAAATGAACGACGGCTTTGCAACGGACGGTGTTTCCGAGGGTGGCTTCGTCATCATCGCAAGCGGTGTCGAAACCGAGGACAACGCCAAGCTTTTCGTCAAGGGCAAAAACGCTTATACCTTCGTCACCGACCTTTCCGGCGCGCAGGGCTTGCAGGGACCGCAGGGAGAGCAAGGTCCGCAGGGCTTGCAGGGCATTCCCGGCAAATCCGCTTACCAATACGCGCAGGAAATGGGCTATACGGGCACGGAGGCGGCATTTGCGGACGACACCAATCCCGACACCATGAAAGCGCAGATGAACGCTCATATCGCCGAGGAGCTGGCGAAAAAAGGGCAGGTGAAGCCCGAATTTTTTCCGTCACTGTACGAATTAGAAGCGAACGGCGACACGACGAAGCTGTACGTTCTGGCGGACGGTTATATTTACGCCCATATCGGCGGCATATGGACGAATACGGGAATTTATTTTTCATCGACGGACACGTTGGAAAAAGTGATTGCCGCGGCCTGCGACAAAGAAGTGATACCCCGAAAAAACTACAACTTGTTAAAGCTCTCGGAAGTCTCCTATGCAACAAGACTTCAGGATGACGTCGCGGGAACCGTTTCATCCAACGGCTCAAACGCGGTAACGGGATGGATTCCCGTCCAATACGGAAAATATTATACGCCGTCCATATTGTACGACGGCACTCGAAAGTCAGCGCTCTCCAACGTAAATTTCATCAGGCGCATGAACGTAAAGCTATCGGACGGCAGTATCATCGTATACAACGAAACGGATAACGATTATTTGATTGCGCGTCAAAAAAATGAAACGATCAAAATATTACACGAAACAGCCGTAGAAATGATGCTGCAAATTTTCATTGGCGCAAGCGCTGATATATCCGACATTGAAAAATTAGAAGCATACAAACCCATGATCGTGGAAGTCAATACGGAAGAAGAATCCTATTCCCAAGCCCTGTCTTTAGAATATCTGAACGGCGATACGGCAGTCGCAGACGAAGTCAAATACACCTTAAAAAAAGACACAGAAATTTACAACACGTTGGAAAAGGTGATCGTTGGGTGTTGCGATAAAATGGTTGCGCGTGGAAATTATAATCTTTTTAAGCCCTCGGAGGCTTTGCTTTCCAGTCGTTTGCAGGATAACGAGGAAGGTATCACAGCTTCCACCTCCGGCAATATCGTTACAGGCTGGATCCCCGTGGAATATGGCAAATACTATGCTCCCTCCGTATCTGAAAACAATGTCCGGACAGCAGGATGGAGTTCCGGAAATTTGCTGATCACCCGTATGAACTTACGCTTGTCTGACGGCAGCATTGCCGTTTACGGAGCAAGCGATTACACCTGGTTCACGACAAAGGAAAAAACACATCATCGCGTTATCAAAATACCACTGAAGGATGCCGTTGCGATGAGGGTACAGCTTGCGTTTAACGGAAGCAACGTATCCGACACAGCCAAGCTCCGAGCATTCAAGCCGATGATTGTCGAGGGCAGTACGGTCGCTGAAGCATACGGCAAATCCATAGATTCAGAGTATCTCGACGGTGATCTGGAGGTTTCTGATGAAATTTCTTATACGCCCAAGCAAAACGGAGAGAACGCTTCAAAAAGTCCGTATTACCGTGACGTCGATTTCGGTATTTTGCCTTTTTCCTATTATCGCGGCGTAGCGGATTCATACGAAAACAGTACGTTTGGTTGGACAACCCAATACGCCGATTTGATGGCAATGCTGAAAAATGTGATCGCCAATCACAGCGGCTACGTAACCGAAACGGCGCTCGGCGCCGCATCCGACGGACAGACGGTTTATCTTTATGATTTTAATCCGGTCAGACCTTCGAATCAGCAAAAAAATATCCCCAAAATCATCATTATCGCAGGACAGCACGGCGGCGAAACCGCAAATATTTTCGGCTTGTATTATTTCGTCAATCATCTGCTGAACAAATGGAATCTGCACCCGGCACTTGAATATTTAAGAAACCACGTTGAACTGATGATCGTTCCCGTCCTGAATCCTTACGGTTTTGACAACCGAAGCTATAAAAACGTCAACGGCGTCAATCTTAACCGAAACTATGCTTCCGGTTGGGAAGCAGTGCAGGACGTTACTTCATCACAATACGGCGGCGCGGAGCCGTTCGATCAGCCCGAAACGCAGATGGTAAGAGATTTACTTCTGAGCAACCGTGATGCCTTGCTCGTCATTGACTTCCACGTAAACGGCGGGGGCGTGGTCTCCGCATACAGTGATATTAACTATTACGGCGTCTGTGAAAGCAACGACGTTTATTTCAATCGCATGATAGATGCCGTGACACATAATCTATCCGCGATCAGCGCAAATTTCAACCTTGATTATCAATTGGGACAACCGGATACGCTGATGGGTCATTTGCAACACAAGGACGGAATTGGCATCTTGCGAAATTGGGCAAAAGATCAGAATTTCGCAAGCGTGCTCGTTGAAGGCTTCGGCGGATTTCCGAATCGCACGGCGTTTACGCCTGAGGTATTCAAAGCAAACGAAGAAATCATCGTAAACTGGCTGATTACCGCATTACACTATCTTGCAAAATAAAGAAAGCGGCGCGGCACCGCTCTCCACCGAAATGCACAGCATCTCGATATGCTTGCCTATCCAAGCTTTGCTTGTATTCAACAATGCAAAACGGAGAGGTCTGATTTTGCGCAATTTCCTATAAAAAGCGGCGAATCGCCGCTGATGGTTGCCGCCGTATAGCAGTTTGTTCTGATTTTGTTCCTTGTTCGACGGCGGAGCCGTTTTACGCAATTTCCTATAGTGTAAAAAAGCGGGCAACGCCCGCTGGAAAACTGCTTGCTCTGCAAGCTGTGTGCTCGCCTATCGCAGTTAAGACTGTATCCAAACGATATAAACGGCGAGGTTC
>JAFQOX010000095.1 GCA_017412045.1 Clostridia bacterium | reverse complement strand
CTCTCTCCCTCCGTCAACCATGCGGTTGACACCTCCTACATTATGCTTCGCATAATGTGCAGAGGGAGGCAATGTGTTCTTGTTTCCATCAAATACAAAACCATTGCGAAAATCTTCAATTTGGAATAAATTTGTTTTTTTCGTGGAAAAAGCCGAATGCCTCCCTCTGACGAGGGAAGGTGGATTGCCTTCAGGCAAGACGGAGGGAGAGACCCTTTCAAACAAGAATTTATCATGGATTCTTATAAAAAGTAAATGCTGTTGCCCTGGATTTTTAGAGAGCAAAACTTGACATATTCTGAAAATTCCGTTATAATATAGATGCTGTAAACCCACCGAAAAATCTGTCCGAGAAAGGATTCCTTATTATGAGAGCCGATGGAAAAAGAGTAAAAAACGTTGACCCCATGTATACCCTTGCGCCGTATTTCATGCGCAGACGCAGTGACGCGCAGAACGCGATCACCGTCACCATTCCCTACGAGAACGTACACGATTACGTCCTGGAGTCCCGAAAAAAGGGCGTAAAGCTCAGCCATTTGACCGTTATGGTTGCCGCCGTCGTCAGAGCGGTCTCCCAATTTCCCGAGCTGAACCGCTTCGTCGTCAACAGCAAGATCTACGCGCATAACGAGCTGAAGATCGCCATGGTCGTTCTCCGCCCCTCCGATAACACGCCCTCCATGAGCAAAATGAAGTTTGACCTTTACGACACGGTCTTTGACGTCAACGACAGGATCAACGCCTTCATCGAAGAGAATAACAAGTCCACGAGCAACACCAAGGTCGATAAGCTTTTCCGTACCCTCGTCGGTTGCGGACCCCTTATGCGCTTTGCGCTCGGTACGCTCCGCGGTCTTGACCACGTCGGCTTGCTTCCCAAAGCGATCACCGATCTCAGCCCCTTCCACGGCTCGCTGGTATTCACGAATCTGGCAAGCATCCGCACCAATCACATCTATCACCACGTTTACGACTTCGGTACGATGGGCATGGTCATCGCAATGGGCAATAACATTGATACGCCCAAGAAGAAAAAGGGCGAGATCGTTCTTGAAAAGCAGATTCCGCTCGGCATCGTGATGGACGAACGCCTCTGTGACGGTCATCGCTACGCACAGGCGTTTGCCGAAATCGAAAAATATCTGAAAAATCCCACCCTGCTGGAAACACCGCCCGAATCCGTCAAGGTCGATTACGAATTTGAGGGTCTTTCCGAACGCTTCAAGTCCGAAAAGACCAAGAAAAAGGAAGCGAAAAAGGCAGAGAAAAAAGAAAAATCCGCCAAAAAAGAAGAGTCCTCGGTTTGCTGAAAGGAGAAAAATCATGTTTTTATCAGACAGTCTGGCGTGGGCTCTGAATGCCTACGACGTTTCTGCAATCAAGGTGATCTGCAAGGAATCTTCGCAAGAGAAGGTTGCCCGCGTATTTACGGAAGCATTCTCACAGAGCTGGAGGGACGCTCTGGAGCAGGCGGAAGCGCAACACGGCGATTACGACACGGAGGTCCATAGCCCGGATCAGCCGCCCGCGGAGATCGTTCCGAGGAAGGACGGCTTTCTGATCTCGGTCGGAAATCCGGCGATCCTCTACCGTCACGGCGATTATTACGATATAGAGCTCGGTCTCCATGCATTGAAAGCCGCTTTGGATGCCATGAAGGAAGCCTTTCCCGCAATTCAATACGAGGGATGCATCGAATGCGCGCTCTCCGACGTCAAATCGGGAGAAGCGTTTCACTGCGATTTTTCCACCGAGAACGTTACGCTCTATGATTTTATCGGAGAGGCGCTCGGCAGGATTCTGTCGGCGGATGAAGATGAAATCGAACCGCCGCTCGACTATTTTTGGGAAATCCTCGAAAGCGAGCTTTCCTGCAACGAGGATTATGAGGAAACGCTCCGCGCGCTGTTTGCCTACGCCGCATGGATCGAAACGGACGTCCTGAACGATGCCGCCGAAAAGATCATGGAGATCGCAGAGGATGCCGGTTACGACGATACGGAAGTGCTCGCAGAGCTTCTCGACGGACTTCGTTCCGATGAAGAAGAGGATGATCCCGATGAGGACTGAAAGCCGTATCAAGGCGTGAAAGAGATAACAAAGATACAAAATAAATCAAAAAACGAGCATTGCCCGAACCGTTTGGCAATGCTCGTTTTTTTATTACATAGGAAATATTTACCGTTCCATCAAACTCACGTTTTTAAGGATTCTCCGTATCCGTCCATGCGGTTTTAACCGAGAATTTATTTTCGTAAACGCTTTTCAGGAAAGCAAACAGTCCGTCAATGCTGTCGTAGGAGAGGAGGATATCCAGGATCGGTTCTCCCTCGCCGGATCTTTTGAGACAATGGATCAAATGCTTGAAGGTAGAGCGGAAAAGCTCGGATTCCTCCAGGCTCCGTCCGGATGACAGCGCGCGTTCTCCCTTTACGACGGCAAGCTTCCAAGTCAGTCTGGTGTCGGAATCCGTGATCCGCATCGGTCCTCGCGCCGATGCGCCGTGTTTGTCCGCGCCGTGATTGCGTATGATGCCTGCGCCGTGAACGGCGACAACGTTTTCGGCTTGCAGAGACGACATCAGAACGAAGAGATCGTCGTACCCCGCGTGCGAGGATAACGGCACGTCAAATAAAAGACCGCCGCTTCTTTTCCATCCCTGAAAAAGGCTGTATCCGTAAGCTTCTTCACTGCTGTCCGAATACCCCGTGCGGATGATCGCGACGGGCTGTCTGAGCCGCCGAAGCTCGTCGAAATATTGCGCAAAAAGATTGTTTTTCGTGAGCATACCCGCGCTGACGATGACAATATCGTTGAAGGCGAAATTTTCGGCTTTTTCTGCGCCGTCGGTCGAATATCTGATGCCGGGACGCACGATTTTCCGATGCAGCAGCTTTTCATACAGCCGGGTCAGCCGAATGGAATGCTCGTTGATCAGAATCCGATGGGCACCGTCCATCATCATCGTCAATTCCTGACTTCTTCCGATCGCAAATACGGGCAGAAATATCTTATAGCCCTCCTCCAGCAGACGCGCCGCGATCGTTTTCAGCGCTTTCTCCGCCTGCGCGTAGGACAAAATGCCGGAAACCTTTCTGCCGCAGGTGGACTCCGTGATCAGACAGCTCACCCCCGACGCAATGAATGCATCCCGTTTCAGAAGATCCAAATTCAGCCCCTCGACCGTGTGCTGATCGTGCAGACAAAAGTCCCCCGTATAGATCACCGTGATACAGTCGAAGCGTATGACGAAAAGCCGCGAGCCGGGGATGTGTCCGTTCGGATAGGCGCGGATACGGATCTTTTCCTCCGGAAAGGAAAAATCGGAGATCGGGCGGATCCATCCGGTGAAGGGATCTCCCGTGGCGTTCTTGATGATGGCGACGGTATCGGGATCGGCGTAGAAGCGATCCTGCGGAATCCCCGCGCCGATTAGAGAAGAAATACTGCCGTAGTGATCGAGATGCGCGTGAGAGATCATCACGGCGGCAACGTCCCGCGCGCCGACGCCGTAAACGACCAGAAAGGAGCGGAAGTCCTCCCGGTCTATGACGGCATGATAGTTGCCCTTGAATTTTGCTCCGCAATCAAAAACGAGACTTCCGTACGGCGTTTTCAAAAGAGTGGCGTTGAAGCCGATCTCGTTGGAAAAGGAATGCACCTCGTACGTTTTCGTTTCATTTTCAAAGGTGTAATCAAATTCGCCGTCGTGCTCGTAATAATTTCCCTCGATGCGCCCGGGCTTCAGATTCAGGTATTTTTCGATCAGCTCGGGATATTTTCTTTGGGAAATCAGATCCTCGTAGCAATACTGCAAGTAAAATCTCGCCATCGTCTCGTCGCCCAATCGGTCGTACAATTGAAACAAATAGCAGGTCAGATAATAATCCTTACAGAAAAACAGATGCTTTTCCAGCGCGCGGACAGCCGCCTCCATCCGCGTTCTGTCACCGGAGCCGACCAGCGCGGCGACACAGGAGGAAATGGCGGTCAGACTGCCCTGCTCCAGCGCGTCCGCGAGGTCAACGATCGGATGATCCGATGAAAATGGCGCAAACGTATCGCTTTTTGCTTCCGTCACGTCGAATCACCTCTTTTACAGTCCGCTGGGCGCAACGATGCTGTCAAGCTTCTTGATATAGGAATTGATTCTGAATTCGATCGCGGGCATTCTGCCGTTTTCGGAAACCTTCTGCTTGAAGCGGTAAAGGATATCCAGGATTTTACGCTTATTGGAGGGATTGGTGATGGCGATCAGGTCCAGAATATCCAGGAAGCTGCGGTAAGTATCCGAGTATCTGTAATCTCCGTTCAGCGTCGTCAGAATCTCCGTTACCGCGTCCGCGACGCCGATGACTTCATCCGAGAGCTTGCCGTCCTTGGAGTTGAATTGCTCCAGCACCTGATAGATGATCGCAAGAGCGTTATTCAGCTCGATTTCGTTCAGGGAATTTTTCAGATAGCGCTTCAGAAAGGCAACGAAGTCGTTGGAGAAGGCAACCTTGTTGTAACGGAAGTATTTACCCAGATTTTTTCCTGTAAAATCGTAATAATGCGTATGGAAGAGCGAATGTAACAGCTCCTCGGACGTGATCAGGCGCAGATCGTACAGCGCGATATTGATGGAAACCAGGAAGCGGGGATTTTTTTCTTGCTGATCCGTCAGAAAGTCGATCACCTCGTTTCTGTGCTGCTTTGCGTGCGTGGCGAGCGCGACGTAAACTCTGCCGCGCATTTCATCCGGCACGATGGTTTCGATGTTTTTCATCGCTCTGCGGTTGATCAGAACGCTGATTTCGGGATCGCGTACCCGCTCCCATTCGTAAATATCTTTGGCGCAAGCGCCGGTGAGAAGGAGCTTGTTTGCCCATTCCACCTTCGTTTCATAGTCGAAATTGCGGGAATTCAGTACGCCGTATACGGTGAACGCTCCGGTATGATCGCGGAGCAGCTGTCTTTTCAGATCCGTTATGCGTTTTCTGAAAATGGGAGAAATGGCTCTTCCCTCAATTTCTTCGATGATCGGCCCTGCGATTTCTTCGCTTTTCCAGTAAGGATCTCTGCTGATGGCTTTGCAGAAATAGTCGATCGCCTCGTTATCGTGCATGAAAACGTCGTTGGTCACCACCTCGGACAAATATTCCGTGAACGACTCGTCCTGCGTGGCAAGGATCATATTGACGTAGGATTTCAGAAGTCCCTTGTCGTCGTCCTCGCAGAGCAGAGCGGCCTGCGGATAATACTGCATGGCGACGTCCACGAGCTCGGGGGCGGCGTTGCCGATCGCCTCGACGAAAATCGACATTTGCGTTTTCCATTCCCAGCCGCCCAGAATATACTGCGCGATTTTGGGTGCATCGTCATTCAGCAATTTTCCGATGATGATCTTCAGCTTGCGGAATACCTTGGTGTTCGACGCGATGATTTGTCCCGCGCAACGGGACGAGAACAGGATCAGCTCGATCGGGCAAAATCTGTCTCCGACGGCGTTATTCTGCGCGTACAGCTCATCGCCCAGCCCCGAGATCGCAATACGGCTGTTGAGTTCGTAGAGCTTGGCGAAATTGGCGAAGATCTCGTGATAGGCGATGGCGTCCTCCTCGGAGAATTCCGAATAAAAGACGCCGTCGGGCGCGCTGTACGTACCCTTGATGCCGGTGACGTCGCTGTCCAGAATGCTTACCTCCTCGGGTCCTGCCGAGGCATTCAGGAGTTGTCTCCACTGTTCCATTTATTTGCCCTCCCTGATTTGTCCGTCGATATGATAGGTCTCTCCGTTGTCCGGAAACGTGACCGTGAAATTGATTCTCTTCGTTTTGTCAACCTTATACGCGATTTTGAATTCTCTGCCGGGGAATTGCGCCTCCGAAAAGGTGATGCGGTAGAGATTGTTGATTTTTCTCAAGCCGCTGTCAAATTCGTTTTTCCCCTCGAAAAGGCGGATCGCCACGCCGCTGCCCGAAACCGTTTTGAAGGTCTCCTCCACCGTTTTTTCGACGGGGACGGGCTCACCCATTTTGATCAGCGTTTTCAGGGATCCGTCGTCCATCTCCATCATGACCGCGTTGGGCATCAGGTCCTTGGAGTTATCCTCAATGCTGCGGTATTTGTTGACGAGCGCCGCGCCCTTGGAAACGGCGAGAAAGGGGTTCGCGGGGCTGATGATGGGCTTCTGGAACAGCTCGTACAGAGCGGCGCGCAGAGGAAGGCACTTCGCCATACCGCCCGTCAGAAAGATCACGTCGATGCTGTCCACGTCGATGTCGTGATCGGAAAGCGTGGTATGGATCAGCGTTTCCATGTTTTTATTGTGCTCGTGCTGCTCCCTGTTGGCGGCGGGGATCTCCTCGATCTGATAGATCAGAGGGGTGATGGCATTGACGAATTCGCGGACGTTCATCGTAAAGTTGATCGGTTGATGGTTGATTTCTCTCATTTGAGAGCATTCGAATTCTTCCTCTGCGATGATGTCCAGCCAGTCTGGCTGTTCGTACAGCGCTGCCTTGTCCCCGTCGTAGTTTTCCCAGATAAAGTCGTCGATGCTGTCAGAGAGCGCTTCCTTGATCTTCTGTCCCATATCGCGCAGGGAAGCGATTTCGGCATCGTTCAGCGTGATTCCTCTGAGATTGCTTCTGGCAAGCTCGTCTCCGATCCGTCGGTCGAAATCCACGCCGCCGAGATTCTCTCTGCCTACCGCCATGTGTGTGAAAACGTATTCGCCGTTTCGCTCGACCACGTCCTCCACGCTGATGTCGCAGGTGCCGCCGCCGATGTCAATGACGAGGATGCGCTTCTTGGTGCTGATGTCCAGCGCGCGTCCCTCTCTTTTTTCCGATTCCTCGTGCAGGAAGCTCAGGATCGCCGCCTTGGGCTCGTCGTAGAGCTCCACGTTCTCAAAGCCTGCTCTTCTCGCCGCCTCCATCGTATCCGTACGCTGGTCCGTATTGAAGTTGGCGGGAACCGTGATGACCGTATAATAGTCACTCTTCATCGTTTTGATCTGGGTGTAATTTCTGACGTACTTCAGGATCTCCGTCGCCACATCGATGGGCGTATAGGTCTTGCCGTCGAGAACGAACTTCTGCTGCGTTCCCATATAGCGCTTGACGTTTTCCAGATAGCGCACGTCCTCGGACGAGGAGCGGATGCTGTTGTCCTTCAGGTCCACCGCCTCGCGTCCGACGGCGATGTCACCGTTCTGCTTGATGTAGATGATGGAGGGGAGGGTGTCGAAGGTACGTTGCGAGCCGAGCCCCTTCTGACGTATGAGCAGGTCCTCCACCGAGATTTTACCGTTCACGCTCAGCGTGGAGTAAGCGGCGGAGGTGTTGGTCGTACCCAGGTCGATGCCGATACAAATTTTCGTTTCATCCATTTTCATATGATTATTTCTCCTCGTCACGAACTTTTCTTACGATGGGTCTTACCATGGTTTCATGATCGTATCGGTATCCCGGATAATAGATCTCCGCGCAGTCCCCGAGGAAAAGCTCCTCGTTCTTGTAGGGATCGTAAGATTTCTGGTTCTCCTCGGTCAGAACGATGCGTTCCCCTATCTTACCGCGGGTCACCTTGATATTTTCGGTTCCCAACGCCATAAAGAGGTTATTGATGATGCCGCGCACCGTTTCGGGCGTTTCCTTGTCCTTGAGCAGTCGGTAAAGCTCACTCAGCGGACAGTTCCACCCGTAGTCGGTCAGCGTCGTGATAAATTCGCGGACGGCGTCCTTTTTGGCGTAGGACAGGCGAACCTCAAGCTCGTGCTTATCTTTCTGCAACATACGGATTTCATCTCTTAACTGAAGCTCCAGCTCGGAGGAAAGGCTTGCTCCCTTCGCGCGGGGGTCTGCCGTCTCGGCTGCTTCGGAGGCTTTTTCCTGCGCGGGCGCTTCGGGCAATGTGGTCTGCGCGGACGCTTCACGCTTTACCGCGCCGTCGGAGATTTTTGTCTCCGTCGTTTTTGCCGGGGTAAGCTCTGCGCGGTAGATCTCCGGCAGATACGCCAGCGCTTCCAAGCTTGCAAAGGAGGCTTCCATGCGGTTCATTGCGAGGGAAAGATCCTTACGCATGGGAGAAAGAAGCTTTCCGTTCGTTTTCATCGCCTCGATCGAGGAAAATTCCTTGTCGATAATTTTAAAGCAGGAATATTGATTTCGTTCCAACGGCTCCGGACGGCGCTTTTCCTCCTCGTATTTCGCGTTCGTCATCGAAAGCAGGGCGGCGGGTGTCAGCGTTTCATAAGCGTTCACAACCGTCCGATAGAGCCAGAGCGTCCGATAGACCTCGCGGATCAAAGCGGGCTTCTGCACGCATTCGAGGCTGTCGCGGTACGTACCGTACAGCTTCGCGCCCTTGTTGTATCGGTTTGTAAATTCGTTGATCTGTTGGAAAGGGATTCTGAAGCCGTGGGCATTCAGATATTGGAGCGTGAAGTCGTCCAGCTTTCCGTCTGCGGGTACTGCGGTCGAGCAAATATGGAGCGCGCAACGCATGACGGTATTGACCGTATTCGGATTCATCGTGTTCGGATTCATTGTTTACTTCCTTTCTCATGATTTCTCATGATCGACCGTATAGCCGCCCTCGCCGTTACCCGCCGCCGTCCTGTCGGCAAGCTGTCTGTACGTCAGGGCGCAGAGACATTTTTGGATCGCGCTTTGCAGCAACAGGAGACTCTCCACTTCCGCGAAGCTTTCCTGCAATGCGGAATCCGCCTCCTTTGCCGTCAGCCGATGGCAAGCGTTTTCGATCTTGGATGCGGATTCCTCGCAGAGCAGACGCCATGCGGTCGGCACGTCCTCACCGCGGGTGAAGATCGTCTTTGCCAAAGAAAGCGAGCGCTCTCTCTTTTCATGTTCCGTTGCCAGCATAGCGATCGCTTTTTGGCAAATCTCCTTCAAAAGCGCTTCCGATATTTCCATTTCACGGATTTCCGATTCCATGGAGCGCACTTTTTGGAGGAGCTTGTCCTGCTCGATCAGTATTTCCGCTTCCTTGCGTTCCAGCGCCAGAATTTCCTGCGTTTGTCTGTTGCTTTCGGCTTTCAGATCATCAATCATCCGTTGCGCGACGCCGTTTGCGGAAGAAAGGGTTTCGTTTTCCTTCTTCCACTGCTCGATGGTCTGCGCATCCTCCAGAGATTTTTTCGTCATGGCATCGACGGTTTTCTGAAGCTTGGCGGATTTTCTTTTTTCCGTCTCCAGCTCCTCCGCGGATTTCTCCTCGCCCTCGCGAATGCCTTCTTCTCTTCCCATTTTTTCGGCAGTCTCCGTCTGACGGCGGTATACCTCGTGGAGACGCTGAGAAAGCGCTTTTTCCTCCTGCGAGCAGGGAACGCCGAACAGCATGAGCGCGAGATGCGCAGGGAGAACCATGTCCTTCTCCATAATCAGCGCGGAAAGCTCAAGAATATAGCGATCCTTCGCCTCCGTCAAGCCGTTTTTTTCGGAAAAATACGCTTCGATGCCGCTTTCACGGAATCTTCTCTCGATTTCCTCCTGAATGAATACGGTTAAAAACGTTTCTTTCGCGTTCAATGCATCCGCATAGACCTTGAGCAGATGAAAGCGGGTCAATTTTTCCGGGCGGAATCCTTTGGGAATGTATTTCTGAACGGATTTCGGCGGATGCTTCATCGGATACTGCAAAAAGACGGTATCAAAGCTATCCAGAAGAAGGATGAAATCGTCCTTCTTAAACAAATCGAATTGAATCATTGATTGATAAGCTCCTTTTCTAACAGATCCATCACACCGTTCAACGGCGCCGCAGAATCCGTTTCTGTTTTTTCCAAAAGTAAAATTACGTGATTGATCAAGGAAAGCGCGTCTGCTTTTTCGGCGCGCACGCTTTCGGACGGCGGTTCTTCTGTCTCCGCAACGTCCGATGCCGATGCCTCTGCGGCTTCGTTATCGCTTTGCGCCTCCGGGACGCCGGCTTCGATAACTTCACTCACAGGGGACTCCGTTTGATCGGAGATTGCGGCGATTCCATCCGCCGTCGTTTCCGTTTGGTATGGAGCGGATGCTTCTTCGGATACGGAGACGACGGCGCATTTTTCGGCTTGCGGCGGATTTTCATCTTCACCGACGTAAAAATCAATGTAAGCGCAATCGGCAAGCGATCGCGGCAGACTCAGATGACGCGGAAAGCGTATTTTTTTCAGCGCCGTACAGCCGTTGAAGGCGTTGTCGGCGATTCGTTTGACGCGAGGAGGGATATACATTTGCGTCAGCCCGGTACAGCCTGCGAACGCCTCCTCGCCGATGCTCTCCAGCGTAACGGGAAGAAAGAGGCTCTTCAGGGCAGTACAGCCGCAGAAGGCACGTTTTCCGATCGTTTTCATCGTATCAGGCAAAAAGAGCTTTCCCAGATCGGTGCAGCCTTCAAAGGCAGATTCCCCGATCTTCACCAGATTTTTGGGAAGCGTGACGTAATTGAGCGCCGTACAGTTCATAAACGTGCCATCCGGCAGTTTGGTGATTTTATTGGGTAATTTGACGGAGGTCAGAATCTTGTTGTCCCGATACTGATAGCTTTGAACGGAATCCTCGCCGGCGGAACGAAGATTGAGGACGCCGATCCGGTCGCCGAATAAATTGTCGTCCCCCAAATAAACGGTTTCATCCTTTTCGTTTTCATCCGTGAAATACTGACGGTAATTGTTCAGCGCGGGAACGAGGTCCGGATCGACCGTATAAACGTCGCTTCCCTGATTCAGCACGCATTGCTCCCGCAGGGCGATCCTTGCGCTGCGGAAAAGAGCCGCCTTTGTCAGCGCGGCGGGGAAGGCTTCGGGGATAAAAACGAGAGGTATATCCTCAGGCAGATTCAGAGCCGCTTCCGCATCCCGATACGCCCACGGCTTCTTTTTATCAACCAGAGCTACGGCGACGCGGCGGACGTTTTCGTCGGATTGCCATTCCGGGATCCCGTCGCATACGCGAATCGCGTAGCTGCCGTACTTGGGATGCACGTCGGTCAGCTCCCGTGCGCGCGCAGGCGCACGGTTATCTCTGAAATCCACCAGCTCCAGAGACCATGGCGCGCCGTTCGGGACGTAATCCTTCCGAAGCGCAAGCGCGTGCGTCAGCGCTTCGACGTAGCCCCGATAATATTTTCTTTCGTCACCGTACAGATCCGCGCAGTCCCCGTCGCCTTCCTCTGCATTTTGCATATCGGCGTCCGAGAAAGCGTCAAAACTTTCCTCTATGCTTTGCGCTTTGAATATTTCGTATCGGACGTGAGGCGCGTCGCAATCGTGCGCGAGCCGATAGCCGATCATTCTGCCGACCGTGACGTAATCGAATTCGTTTTCCAGGTTTTTCTTCTCATTTTCAGCCAATGTAAGGACGTCTTTCCGATAACGCGCTGCATCGAGCACCGCGTACGCTTTGTCCTCCTCCCATACGGGGAAGGATTTTTTACCCTTGTGCGTGATATATACGATCGGACGGCTTTCCCTGTCCCTGAGAACGTAGTATTGCTGTGATGCCTCGAATTCTTCCTTCGCCAGATCGTCGAGATGGACGGTTTCCGTCGTGACGGCGAATTTGTTCTTATAAATATGGATAAAAGCCTCTGCCGCTTCCTTCGCTTCCGTGAACGACGTGTAATGCCGTGAATCCTGCGAAAATTTCTTCAGGACGGTGCTCGCGATCTCATCGCCCTCGGAAATTTGCGCGATATAGAGATCGTCTTTGTCCGCGACGATGATCATTTTTTTCAGAGGCATTTTTACCGTTTCGGGCTCGGATTCCCGTTGTGCATCCGCCTCGTCCGGCACCGTCGGATTTTGGATCCACATGGCGGGGCGAACGCCGATCTTTCTTTTGGGAGAAAATCCCTCCTCTGTCAGCTCACCCGTTCTCTGTACGTAAGGGACGGCATCACCCCCTGCTTCGGGACAAAGCCACCACGCGGCGGTACGCTCCTTGCGCGCCTCCTCCGACGGCATAAGCTCGGTCAGCGCCGATGCGGTCAGCAGAAATACGAGATCGTTCTCCGCGCCTCCGTGTGTTTCCGCGCCGTTTTGCGGCAGAATCAAGGCTTTTTCTTCCTCGGAAAAGGAATCGGAAATCCAGGCGGTATTCAGCTTGGCGCGCAGAGAAGAGCTTTGCCAATCGGCAGAGCCCTGCGCATCAAACTCTTCCCAAAAAAAGCTCTTCTTTGCGAGCAGAAGCGCTCGGTTGCCATCGGAGCGGAGAACCTCCCATTCCAGCGGCTTGCTTTGGTCCTGTACACGCTTCGTTCCGAATAAAACCGTTTCGCCGACCCGATACGGCGCGGGCGCTTCCTCCTGCTCGGCGGGGATGCAGACCGTCTCCTCGGTATAGCAGTTATTTTCGGAAATTTTCCGCGCCAGTGAAAGGATCGCTTCGACGTCGGGCAATTGCGAGAAGGCTTCGTAAATCGGAAGGTATTCGTTTTTGGGCTTTAAAAAACGAAGCAGAACCTTGTAAGCCGTGATCGCCTGCTGGTTGGTATTGACGTTTCTGCCGGAAGCCAGCAAGCTGTCGCACGTTTTCACAAAATTATTCAGCTTCTGTTGAATTTGAATATTTTCAATCAATATTGTTTTTTCCATACACATCCTATTATTTTTGTTATTTTTGTCATTCCACTTTTTTAGGGCTTGTTTGAAAAATAGCGATATGACCAAAAGTGAGGAATTTTTTCGTAGAACAAGCTGATTTTTTGCAGAAATACGATATGTATTTCCAAAAAAATCAGCGCAGTTATGCGGAAAAATAACCGCTTTTTGGGCGTGTTGTCATTTTTCAAACAAGTCCTAATCTATTTGAATTTGCGCCAAAGCACCCTTGACGTTTTGCATTGTTTGGATATAAGTAAAGCTTGGATAGGCAAGCATACCGAAAAGCTGCGCATTTCGGTGGGGAGCGGCGATGCGCCGCTTTTTATATTTTACGGTCATCTTGTTTAAAGCCATATCTTATATATTATAACATATATTTCAATATAACTCAACACTTCTTTACAAAAAAGTTAAAAAACAGCGTTGTTTTTTGTCAAAAAACAGGAAACGAAAAGCGTGGCGACCGGATTCGGTTCATCGCGTCTTGCCCCGTCCGTCATTCGGAACGATACGACGAAAAGAGCAGGAACAAAAGCTTTTCTTTTGTTCCTGCTCTCAGACTGTCGAGAAAGCCATGTAGAAAATTCAAAAATAAAAAGTTGCACAAAGATGGCAAGGCTCCCTCTGGGAGGGAGCTGGATTTTGCGAAGCAAAAGACTGAGGGAGAGTGCGTGATTCAAGAATTTTGGATTGGATTTGTCTGTTTGCAAGTGTAAAATTGTACGCAAACAGAACTTTTTCAAAAGCCTTATTTGCACGCGGGCTCCTT
>JAFQOX010000094.1 GCA_017412045.1 Clostridia bacterium | reverse complement strand
GTCGATTTTATTAACCGCGGTTAATAAAATCGACCGCACACTTTTGGCTTTTTGTCAATACCTTTTTTGAATTTTTTACTATTATTTTGGACTTTCCTTAACTAAATGGCATTGGCGCTGGATCCGAGCCTCGTATATATGATGAAAGCGGGATTATCGCGATGTCCGAAAAAATACTGAGCGAAAACGAATTCCGCATCGTAATACTGCACGCCGTAAACGACATGAAATTTAAAGATATTGCTAAAATTTTGGGAGGGCTTGAAGCTACGGTCAGATGGCAATATAACAATGCGATCAAGAAAGTAAAAAACGCTTATGAAAGGAGATAAACGGATGACGGACCACGAGCTCGCAACACTTTATAAAGACAGCCGGGAGTTGACGCCGCCCTCCGGACTGAAAGAAAAAATTCTTCTTCGTATGAGCGAGGAAATAGAACGGAAAAAAGAGAGAAAGCGCGCTTTCTCTCTCGGAATCATGACGAAAAAATTTATGCCGATCGTAGCGTGCTTTATGCTCGTGTTGGGCGTGATCGGCGGTATGCTCGGTTTGGGTAACGAAAATTATCAAACCGTTTATATAGACGTCAATCCTTCCGCAGCGCTCCATGTCAATCGCTTCGGTCGGGTAAGCGGCGTTGATTATCTCAACGAGGATGCCGAGAAAGCGCTTGACGGCATTCAGCTCGAAGGACTGTCTGCGGAGAACGCGCTTGAAGAAATGCTGAGCGCCTACGATAGCGCCGGATATTTTGATACCAATGCGGAAATCTATATCAGCGCGGTATCCGAAAAAAATAAGAACGCAGACCGGCTTCTCGAAAAGCTTTCCGCGCGCGCCGAAAAGATCAAGGGCGACAGAGGCTATTCGGTAAACGTAACAAAGCTGACAGCCGAGGACAGAGCAGAAGCCCGTGAATATGGGATTTCTCCCGGCAAATACCGTGTGATTTCGGAGGTTATAGAAAAGTATCCAAACTACACGGTCGATGCTTTAAAGGATAAGCCCATGGCGGAGCTGAAGGGGATGCTGACAAACGGCAAAGGAAACGGCAAAAAATAAGATATCATATTGAGGTCGAACAGACACGGTGCGTAGAATCACGACGGGATTCTACGCACTGTTTTTTGTACCATAGGAAATTGCGCAAAATGGTCCTCTCCGTTTCGCATTGTTTCGACACGGGCTGAACTGCGGCAGGCGAGCAACCTCCAGCGGGCGTTGCCCGCTTTTTTACGTCTTCGGCGAAACGTGATATTTTGACTTCGTCAAAGTGATCTCGTTTTAGAAAAGAATTTCTCCGATCTCGCCGCGCCCTGTGGAAAAGCCATCGGCGTTTACGTCGTCAAAGGTAACGGTCTTTATAAGCGCCGAGACGTCTGAGGTTTTTTCCCCGTTTACGGTCACGTTTTTGATCTCCACCGTTTCCACGCGGCAGGAAATATAGGGATCGAAGATCTCTTTTCCTTTGTAAATCACGGATTTCGGTCCCACGCAAGCAAGATAAGAAAGCGGGTACCGTTCCTTATAAAGCGTCAATGCGATATTTTCAAAGGATATATATCCAATATTTGCGCACAGCTCAAAAGCGGCAAAATGACCTCTGACGGGATCGCTGTTCCGATACGCGTCAAAGCCGTCGATCGGCGCGCAAAGGTCTATCGCGATATCCTCGAAAAAGAGATTGTCGCCCGATCCCGCAGCGCCCCATTCGGGCTTTTGATCCAAAAGATACGGCGGTGTTTGAAAATAAAGCTTAAAGGTGCGGATTCCTTTGATATTTTTGAATACGGCATCAAAAATGCCGCAATCTACCGTAGTGCCGTCTGCATACGCATAGATCCCCGGCTCTATGCGCAGCGCCTTATAACGGCTTTTGGGGGAAAGCGTGAGATCCTCACACCAAACGCCCCGGATCGGACCGAAATTGACGGACGAATCCTGCCAATCGTAAGCGTTCAGCGCCACCAGATCGTCGCCCACTTCTCCAAAAACATGACGGATATAGACGTTTTCCGTCCCGCCGTTGACGTGAAGTCCGTCTGCATAACAGCTTTCAAACCCGATATTTTCAAAAACACCGTTCTCAAGGTCACCCACTTGTACGGCAAAGCCCGCCGTGTGGGCAAACGTCATATCCGTAAGCGTCAATCCTTGCGCATGATTGAAAAGCATACAGGCGGAAACACCGTAAAACGGACGCCGGATCTTTTCGGGGGTTCGCGGCGCGTAACGTCCGCTCAAGCCGTAGCCCTTGCGTGACGTTTGGGATTCCTCCCATCTGCCTCCGTGGATCGAAATATTTCGGTCGCACTCAGACGTGTCGATCGGTGCGAGCGTGCCGTCCTCCGTATGTTCGTTCCGAAGCATGAGGACCTCGCAATCCGGCGTCAGACGAATCGTCGCGCCCACAGCCTCAATATGTCTGTCAGAGGGGATCAGAACCGTTCCGTCGATATAATAGACCTCATCGGAGGGATCGATCACCACGATCTCGTGCTCAAGAAGCGCCGCTTGTAAAGCCTTCGTCCAAATGCGCCCGTAGGTACAAGCCTCGCTCAAATGCCGATATTCGGAAAGTCGGCAGGCATCGGAAAGTCCGTTTATCAAAAACAAGTTTTTGTCTTTCATACGTTTCAGCTTTTCGGCGATCTCTGCTTTTGCTTGCTTTTGTTTTTTCATCGTGCGTTCTCCTTTCGTATGCTCCCGTACAAACAAGAGCTTCCATATAGCCTCATATTAGCATTCCGCGCGGATAAAGTCAATCCAAAATCCGGATTTCATCGCTATTTTGTCATAAAATTCGTATCATACGGGACTTTTTTCAAAAGAAAAATCGCTGATTCCGCAAAAAACTTGTTCATTTGATCGGAATGTGATATAATAAAATACGGAATACGTTTTTCTCAATGAAATTTTATCGTGTAATAAGGGAAAGGATATCGAAAATATGAAACAGATAACCGCGATTATCATCGGCGCGGGCGGACGAGGCTCTGCCTACGCGAAGCATATGCACATGATGCCCGAAAAATATAAGGTCGTTGCCGTGGCGGATCTCAATGCGGAAAAATGCCGCGTGATGCGGGAAATGCACGGCTTTTCCGAGGATATGTGCTTCTCGGATTGGAAGGATCTGCTCGCCCTTCCGAAAATGGCTGACCTTGCCATCATTGCCACGTCGGATGACCTTCATTATGAGCCCGCAATGAAGGCAATCTCCCTGGGCTACAATCTTCTTCTGGAAAAACCCGTGGCGCAGACCGTGAAGGAATGCACGGATATCGCAAACGCCGCAAAGGAAAAGGGCGTTTCCGTTCTCGTTTGTCACGTTTTGCGATACACGCCCTTCTATAAAAAGGTGAAATCCATCATCACAAGCGGTCAGATCGGCGAGATAGTTTCCCTCGATCAGACGGAGGCAATCGGTAACGTACATTTCTCGCATAGCTTTGTCCGCGGCAATTGGCACTCCGAAAAGGAAGCCACGCCCATGATCCTCGCCAAGACCTGTCACGATCTGGACATGGCGCAGTGGCTTATCGACAAGCCCTGTAAAAAGGTCTCCTCCTTCGGCAGTCTGACGCATTTTACCGAGAAAAATGCGCCTGCGGGCTCACCTCGCAGATGCATTGATGGCAATTGCCCTCACGCCGAGACCTGCGTTTATAACTGCGAAACGCTTTATATCCACAATCCCGCCGGCCGTCCATGGAAGGATATCTTCAAAAAGCAGGTTGCCACACACGACAATTTTACCGACGAGGAGCTTCGTGAGGCGCTGAAGCGTACCGACTACGGTCTTTGCGTTTATCATGCCAACAACGATATGGTGGATCACCAGATCGTGAATATGGAATTCGCGGACGGCGTCATCTCCCATCTTTCCGTTAACGCCTTCAACGGCGGCGGCAGATACATCCGTATTTACGGTACGAGGGGCGAGCTTTACGCCTTTGAATCCGACAAGGAGATCTACGTCTATAACTTTGCGGAAGGCAAGCGGTACAGAATTCCCGTTCTTGAGGAAGGAGAAACCATCATCGGCGGTCATCTCGGCGGAGACCTCGGCATCGTTACCGACCTCTACGATTACCTGACCGGCAATTATACGGGCAATTCCATTGCGGATATCCGCGTTTCCGTTGCGAACCACTTGATCGGCTTCGCGGCGGAGGAGTCCAGACACAACGATACCGTGGTACAAATGGACGATTATTTCAAGAAAAATAACTACGAAAATCTTTAAGGATAGACGGTAATACATTCTGCGATTTTCGGTAGGCTCGCTTGTGCAAGTGTTCTTGTGTCCGCACAATGAAAACGGAGACTTGACACCTTGTTCGACGGCGGAATCGTTACGAAGAATTTACTATAGTCCAAAAAACAGCCTCACCATTGCGGTGGGGCTGTGTCTTTTGACATCGAACTCACAAATTATGCGAAAGAGCAGTTATAACGATGCACATCTAATTATGCAACTGCTTTGAAAATTCGTTGCTGGGTTTTAAGATACGACTCCAAATTGAGTATTGCACCCTTATTCAAGTGCTTCTTTTCGTCCGTCAGTATTACATTGTTATCAGCAGCCAGCTTGACAGTGTATTCGTAGATTCGTCCCACCAATACTTCTAATTCCTCTGCAGTAAGCTGAATGCTAATTTTGTCATAATGTTTATGTTGTTTGAGGGCTTCCAATTCCTTCGCAAGTGCATTAATCTTACTTATATCCATATTTCCATTACGGATAGACTCAATATAAGATTTCAACGCTATACGGAAATTTGTCAGTACTTTGGGCTCGTGATTTTTCCTCTGAGTATATCCCCACCAACCTGCACCAACAGCTGCGGCACATACAACTGTAATAGTAATACCTTTTTTGTGCTGTTGAGTAAATTGCAATGCTTTCGCTCCAGGCCCTTGCGCCTGTTCTGCGGCCTTCAGATCAATCGGTTTTAAATGTTTTACAATTTGCCCCTTATTGGGACCTATAGCATATCGTACAACACTACCGATTCTGCGGTATAAACCGGTTGCCAATCCAGTAGCAATATCATCTGGAATAAAAAATGCATCTTGTGCTATTGCCATAAAATAATCCTCCGTTCTTTATTCTATAATAGAGCATGTAATTCTCGCGAATGTTATCGAATTTGTTTGTATTCAACAATTGCCTTTTTTAGTTGTTCGGCATAACTTTTAGGAATCTGCGAATCGGAATTATCGCAATACCTAAACCAGTAATTGCCGGTTATTTTGCCATAATCATTGAAGTCCAATTTAAAGGTCCATGTGTTTATACCACTGGACGTACGAACCTCGCCTTCAACAAACTCATCATGTACAGAAACAGTCAGTCTTTTTATTGGCTTTGCAACACTAACTGCAATTTCGGCAAAATCTTGTTTTGACAAAGCATTTGTAAATATACATGGTGTATTTTTTCTTTTCACTTCTTCGTTGCTATCAACGATACCCAAGGTAGCGATATGAAAAATTGTTCTTAATATGCCCATAGTTAAGACCTCCTTCTTTTGTCAAAAAAAGCCCCGAAAAATCGGGGCTTGGTTGGCGGAGGGTGTGGGATTCGAACCCACGTGCCTGACGGCAAACGGTTTTCAAGACTTGTTTCGCATTTGGAACTTAACGGAAATTGACCTCTAAAAATGCTCCGATTTTGGAAAGCAAAAATGAGATTTTCAATGCTTCCCTAACGGAGGTTTTATGGAGAGAACAAACCGAGAGAACTTGTAAAACCGACCTCTGAAATCGCCAAAAATTCCTTATAAAATAAGGAAATATGCCACTTTCGGGTATAAAATGAGTATAAGTTTTTGTAACTGTAATCGAATTTGTATTATGCGAGAAATTGATGTTCAAAACACATTTTCAAGCATCTTTATCGGACAATAATCGAATGGAAAAATTAGCAATTCGAACCTCCCAAAAATGCGCTGTAAAAATTGCATTTTGGAGAGAATTTGGAGAGAAAAACGCCCTTTGGGGAGAACTTAGGAGAGAACAACGGGGAGAAAAAATCCCCTTCAAATACAATCGAATTGCACGGATTGGCTATGCCGTTGACCGAATAAATTTTATGAGGTGTAGCTATGGATCAGCAAATAATCGACCACTTAAAAAGCACATACCCCGAAGTGATTTCATCAGACCAACTGTATAAGATCTGCCGAAGCAGCAAGCGAACAGTTCGCTACTATCTTGAAAATAATTTCATTCCCTGCATAGACTCCGGCAAGAAAACACGGAGATACCAAATTCGCCTTGATGATGTCATCGCATTTCTATTTGAACGAGAAGAAAACCCCGCCTTATATAAACCGCGCCAAAACTATTATGCAGGTCAGAAAAAGACCAAGCGTGTAAAAGTTGAGTCGCGTACCAACAACATCGACCTTGCCCTGCTTCGTGAATTTCTGCTTGAATACCTTTCGGAATATGAAGATGTTATTTCCCCAAAAGAAGCATCGGACATCACGGGATATTCGCTCAATACAGTTTCAAGATGGTGTACGGAAGGAACACTCAAATGCTTCTATATTTGCAATCGCATCAAAATACCAAAAGAATATCTCGCAGACTTTTTGGCAAGTGAGCGCGGAGTTAAGGTAGTCCGCAAATCTGACAAGCATCTTGACATACTGCTCGCTTTCTTCGATTATATGAAAGAACATAAAAAGAAAGCGTGAGTCGATATGGGGATTATACCACGAATAT
>JAFQOX010000093.1 GCA_017412045.1 Clostridia bacterium | reverse complement strand
TCTGTTTGCGTACAATTTTACACTTGCAAACAGACAAATCCAATCCAAAATTCTTGAATCACGCACTCTCCCTCAGTCTTTTGCTTCGCAAAATCCAGCTCCTACATTATGCTTCGCATAATGTGCAGAGGGAGCCTTTCCGGCTTTGTGCAACTTTTTATTTTTGAATTTTCTACATGGCTTTTTCGACGGTCTGAGAAAGAACCGTGCTCCTCTGTCTGCGGAACACGGTTCTTTGTTTGAATTTCGTTCAGATTTTATTCTCCGACCAAGAATTGAGCGAATCCGCCCCAGAAATAGTTGTTCGCGTAGACCGAAAGCGAAGCCTTCGGAACGTAGAACATACTGTCGGCGGGAAGTCCTTCTCTGGGATTGCCCAGACTGTTGACCTTGGTCATATCGGGATCGACGGCGAGAATATGGATCTTGGTAAGGGTATCCGCGCCGCGGAACGCGCCGTCGGCGATCCAGGAGATATTGTCCGTGACGTACAGCTCCTTAATACCTGCGCCGCCCGTAAATGCGTTTTCGGCGATCTGCGTGACCTTTCTGCCGTCGTATGCGACGGGCGTGCGGAGCGTCGTCTGCGCCTTGCCGAGCTCGGTCAGACCGGTGATAAAGACGGCGGAGTCGGTAACCTCGTAGGTGAAGTATACCTCGTTTTCGTCATACTCGTAAACGATTCCCGCATCGGGATCGGGAATCTCGGGTTCTTCGGGGATCTCGATATTGATATTCTCCTCGGAAAGACCGACGAGCGGAGCGAGCGCATACGCAAACTGTGCGGTATGCAGAACGGCGCCTGCGCTGTTGAGATGGAAGTTGCTGTCGAAGAAGTAGCCGGGCGTATAGATCGCGTTATTGGGATCGCCGAGCACCTCGCAGTCAAAGACCTCGCCGAGATATGCAACGTAATTTTCAATATCCTCCAGCGCGAGATCGGGAGAAAGCGCACCCTCATTCATCGGGCAGGAGCCGAGATAGACGGTAGCGCCCTTGCTCTTTGCGTAGGCGGTGAATTCATTGACGTAGTCGATGAATTCCTCGGAAATAATGTCCGTGCTGAAATCAATGACCATATCGGGGCTTGCGCCGCCGACCATGGTGTTATAGTCCTTGTCGCGGTGATTGCGGATGAAGCCGTGATCGTCAAACGCGGATGCGCGGTAGATGCCCATACCGTCGATATTGATATCCGTTGTAAAATATTTTGCTTTGGAAGCGGCGAAGCGCCAGAAGCCGCCGAGCATTGCCGCGTAATTATCCTTGGAGAGGTGTCGGAAATCGTCGTAATTACCGTCGAGCGCCTGCCACATCGCCTCTGCGTTGAAGTAGAGGGACCACGTCTGCGCGTTCATTTCGGGCGCGATGACGATGATATCGCCTTCGCCGATGGCATCTCTCGCATAGTCCATCATGACCTTCGTTCCGAGCGTTGCGTAAAGACCGAAGTTGATGACGGGCTTGCCGAGCGTTTCGGAGAGAAGCTTGGCGTCAAGACCGAAGGCGAGCGAGCTGCCGCCGATGAATACGATCTTTTCTCCCTCGGTTTCGTAAAGTCGGTCGACCTTTTTTTCAAATTCGCCGAGGAAGGTCTCGTCAAATCGGGACGGCGCGAGGAAAACGACCGAGCCGACCGCGATGATCGGAAGCGCAAATACCAGCAAAAACGCGATGAAGCGGATCCATGCGACTTTCATATTTGATTGTTTCATATTTGCACCCCCTTATCAGAATTGGAAATAGATGAATGCGGAAGCACCGCCCACGGAGAGGAGCAGGCACCATGCCGCGGCAACGGCGAGCGCGATCCACGTCACGGTGTACTGACGGGAAGCGGTTCCGTTTTCGTAAAGCTCGGTGTCACTGCAAAGCGCGTCGAGCATAGAGAGAATGACGATGGAGAGCACCGTGACGAGAACGCCCGTCAGCGTAATGCCCATGGAGGAGACCGTAGCCTTCATGGCTTCGATATTCCAGCCGGTAAAGAGATTTTTGAGGAGCGTGCCGAGGTCCTGCGTGCTGTTGGCGCGGAAGAAGATCCAGGAGAAGCAAACGAGCACGAACGTCCAGAATCTTTGCCAGAGCGTCAGAAAGAGGGAATCCTCCTTGATATGGAGCGCCTTGTGCAGCGCCAGACGGGGCTTTTTCGTCATCATACCGATGATCTGATAAATGCCGTGCAGACAGCCCCAGATGACGAAGGTCCAGCTTGCGCCGTGCCAGAGACCGCTGACGAAGAATACGACGAACAGGTTGAAATAATGTCTTGCCTTGGAGCAACGGTTGCCGCCGAGCGGTATGTAGAGATAATCGCGGAACCAGGTGGAAAGGCTGATATGCCATCTCGCCCAGAATTCCTTGATGGTTCTCGCGCGGTAGGGACGGTCGAAGTTCTGCATGAGGCGGATGCCCATGATTCTCGCGCAGCCGATGGCGATGTCCGTATAGCCGGAGAAGTCGCAATAGATCTGTACGGAGAAGAGAACGGAAGCGATGATGATACCGAGACCCGTCGATTCCGCAGGGTTGTTGTAAACGGCGTTGACGAATTCCGCGATCAGATCGGCAACGACGATCTTTTTGAAGAAGCCGATCGCCATTTTCTGCAAGCCGACGAAGGCGTTATCCGCTTCGAGCTTATGCGTTGCCTTGAGCTGGGGAAGCAGATTGTCGGGGCGCTCGATCGGTCCCGCAACGAGCTGGGGAAAGAACGAAACGAAAAGCGCGTACCAGCCGAAATGCTTCTCCGCCTTGGTGTCGCAGCGATAAACGTCGATCACGTAGGAGAGCGTCTGGAAGGTATAGAAGGAGATACCGACGGGAAGCATCAGCTTCAGCGCGATAAAGTCCGCTTCGCCGCCGAAGAGGTTCCAGATGGAAACGGCGGAGTCCGCGAGGAAATTGAAATATTTGAAGAAAAAGAGCACGCCGAGCGAGGTGATGAGCGTCATGGCGAGCCAGAATTTCTTACGGCGTTTGTTTTCCGTTTTTTCGATGATGATAGCACTGATATAGGAAACGACGGTCGTGAAGAGAATCAGGAACACCAGCTTCCAGTTCCAGTACATATAGAAATAGTAGCTTGCGGCAAGGAGAACGGGCCACTTACAGCGCTTCGGCAAAGCGAAATACAGAAGCAGGACCACGGGATAAAAAATCAGAAATCCAAGTGAATTGAAGATCATGCGGTCTTTCTCCTTTCAAGCATAATATAGCAAAGTCTGATAAACAGAACGACGAGGATATAGAGCAAAAATTCGGAGAGCGCCGCGTTTGCAAAGAGCAGAGCGACGACAGCCGCCGCCTGCGATACGACGGTCAGCGTGATCCAGAGCCATTTGAGCGGGAGCTTGTATTCCAGAAAGCCGAGAATCGCCGTGACGGCGAAGCATATCCACATGATGGGAGAGGATATAATCAGATTTTCCGTTCCGTACATAGAAATCAATCCTTTCTCTGAATATAATCGTCAATAAGGGAGGCAAGTGCCTCCCTTGAAAAAATCATGGAATTACTCGATTTTACCGAGCGCGCGGAGAATATCCTGCGCAACGAAGGAAGCGCGGACGGTGCCGCCTTCGTCGGTCAGATGCCAAGCGGAATCGTAGAAGTATTTGTCAAGGTAAATACAGCCTTCGTATTCCGAAATGGAGGTGACGCCGGGCAGATCGGTGATCATCTTTTCGTATGCTTTCACGTCGGCCTCGCTGGTATTCCAGGAGCCGGTGTCCTGCATAGCCGCAAAGGAGAAGAAGATCCTGCCACCCTTATTCTTGATATTGGTGAATACCTCGGACATCGCTTCCACAGCAGAGATCGAATAATCGAAGTTGTAATCGTAGGTTTCGTTCTTGCTCTTACGGGGAGAACGGTCGTCGCCGTATTTGGACATACTGGAGGAAAGCTGGTCAAAAGCCTTGAAGCTTGCGGATTGGAGTTTGGAGCAGCTTGCCGCGAAGGAGGAGAAGAAATTGGAATAATAGGAGAGCGTGAGGTGCTGTGTAAAGCCGTAATCGGATTTACGGAAGTCCCAGAGACGGGAGTGGCAGTTTTCGGATCCGAGCGTCCAGCTTCCGGGTTCGGGACACCAGAGCACGATATCGCCCTCGGTGATGAATTCTTCGATGACGTCGAAGTACATCAGCGCGGTAATCTGTGCGTTTTCGCCGAGGTTAACGATCTCGTATTCGCCGCCGAGCGCGGCATCGAGCACGGCACAGTCAAAGCCGAAGAGAGAGCCGGAGCCGCCGACGATGATGACCTTTTTCTTATCCTTCGCCCACAGCAGACGGTCGAATTTTGCCGCGCCGCAGGAGGTCCAGTCGCTATTCATCGTGTAGACCGTATTGATGTGAACGGTTTGGAAGGCGGAGCAATCGGTGATGCAGTAGTCGGAGAGAGAACCGCCGGTCCAGGAGGAGCCGGAGAACGCGGCATCCCAGAGAATGACGGTTTCCAGCGCAGAGCAATTGTTGAAAGCGTTGTCCCGGATGGTTTTGACGGTCTTGCCGACAACGATCATCTTGACGGTGGTGTTGTCGAGGAATGCATCGGAGGCGATTTCCGTGACCTTCTTGCCCTCGATCGTTTCGGGAATGGTGACGGTCTCGGCGGTGCCGTTATATTTTGTGATCACGACGCCGCTGCCGGATGCATCGTAGGTGAACTGATCGGCAGGCGTGTTTTCCGTCCATACGCACCAGAGGTCGATCGTGCCCTTGCCGTAGGAGCGGACTCTGGAGCCGAGCGCAACGTATTCGCCCGTGCCGTCCTCCTTGGTGTTGTAGCCGATGAGCGTGTAGCCTTCTCTTTCAAAGGAGCCGTTATCGTGAACGGTGGCGGGATTGAGGTAGAATACGGCAGAGGAGGTGTCCGTACCGTCGAAGCCGTTTGCGAATTCACCGCCGTTTGCGTGATAATTGACGGTAAAGGAGCTGTTTACGAAAAGCTTCATTGCCGCGTTTGCGGTGAAGGTGTAGGTCGTATCCGTGGAAACGGGCGCTCTGCCGTTTGCGATGGCATCATCCTTGGTAAAGCCGTCGAAGGTGTAGCCGTTTCTTGCTTTCACGGTGACGGTGACGGTTTCTCTGGAGCCAACGCCCTTGACAGCCTCGTAGGTCACCTCAGCGGCGTTTGCATTGTAGCGAAGCGTGACGTATTTGCCAACCTGAACGCTCTCCAGGTCGTCGTTGCTTGCAACGAGCGAGGGGAAGGTAGGCGTGGGATTTTCCGTCGGAAGCGTGGGATACGTGGTTCCGGAGGTGGATTGGGAAGTGGACGACTGCGTGGTCGGCTTTGCGGTCGAATTGGACGTCGAGCCGGCGGTGGAATCGTTCGTAGCGTTGGCGTCAGCCGTGTCGGAGGTGGATTCTGCCGGAGGCTTGGTATTGCACGCGACCAGCGAGAAGCAAAGCAGGACCGCAAGCAATCCTGCAATCAATCTTTTCGTAAGCATGATGTTTTCCTTTCTGTTTTGAATAGATTCGTTAAAATCAACAAGAATTGATAAAATAATTTTACCATAAACTTAAAAATTTGTCAATCCCTATCTTTTATTCCGCATCAAAGATTCTTCGGTTCAAAAATGTGGTCATACGTTCGGGGCAACCGCATTTACTTTTTTTATCGCATAGGAAATTGCGCAAATAGAACCTCGCCGTTTATATCGTTTGGATACAGTCTTAACTGCGATAGGCGAGCACACAGCTTGCAGAGCAAGCAGTTTTCCAGCGGGCGTTGCCCGCTTTTTTGTACCATAGGAAATTGCGCAAAATCAACCTCGCCGTTTTGCGTTGTTTGGATACAAGAATAACTGCGATAGGCGAGCAGCTTCGAGTGGGCGTTGCCCACTTTTTTGATTTTATGATTTTAAAAAGTAAATGCTGTTGCCCTGTCAAATTTCTTTTGCATATTGCAACGGACTTCAAGATATGCTATACTAAAGCAACAGGATCGGACGAAGGAGGTAACACGATGACGAACGATCAACGCAATCACGACATGGCAAAAAGGCTTGCCGAGGCCGTACGCGCGCGGGGCGGCACCGCCTATTACGTCGGCGGCTACGTCAGGGACAGTCTTTTGCATATAGAAAATAAAGATATTGATATTGAGGTGCACGGCATCGATGCTGCCGCGCTCGCCGACGTGCTGGATACGCTGGGAGAACGGGTTTCCATGGGAGAAAGCTTCGGCATTTTTTCGCTGAAGGGCTACGGCATCGACATTGCCATGCCGAGAAAGGAACGGGCGATCGGAAAGGGACACCGCGATTTTGAAACCTTCACAGACCCTTGGATCGGGACGTACGAGGCGGCGAAAAGGCGCGATTTCACGGTCGGCGCACTCATGATGGACGTGCTGACGGGGGAGATCACCGACCATTTCGGTGGCGCGGAGGACCTGAAAAGGGGCGTACTGCGGCACGTTTGCGAGGAGACCTTTACGGAGGATCCTTTGCGCGTGCTTCGTCTGGCGCAGTTCGCCGCTCGGTTCGGCTTTTCGCCCGCTGAGGAAACGCTGGCGCTGTGCCGCGGCATGAGTCTTTCCTTCCTCTCCCGCGAGCGCGTATGGGAGGAACTGCGGAAAGCCATGCTGAAATCGGAGAAGCCCTCCGTCTTTTTCGAGGTTTTGCGCCGTACGGATCAGCTCGGCGATTGGTTTCCCGAGGTACGGGCGCTGATCGGCGTGGAGCAGAATCCCGCCTATCACGCGGAGGGCGACGTTTTTACCCATACGATGATGGTGCTGGACGAGGCGGCGAAATACCGCGAGGATACCGCAGATCCCTTTGCCTTCATGCTGACCGCGCTGTGCCACGATTTCGGTAAGGCAGTCTGTACGCAGATGCTGGACGGCAAGCTCTGCTCCCGCGATCACGAAACGCTCGGATTGCCGCTCGTCGAACGCTTTTTGCTCCGTCTGACGAACGAAACGAGGATGATCTCCTACGTCATGAATCTGACGGCGCATCATATGCGCCCGAACGCGATCGCCGCCTTCGGCTCTTCCGTCAAGGCGACGAACAAAATGTACGATGCCGTCCGCGCACCGAAGGATCTCTTTTATTTTGCAAAAGCCGATCACTTCGGTAGGATCAGCGACGTCGCCGCGCCCTTTCGGGAGGAATTTTTGCTGGAACGCTTGCGGATCTACGAGCAGACCATGGCACAGCCGTACGTGATGGGCAGGGATCTGATCGCCGCGGGATTGAAGGCGGGACCGCATTTTTCGGAACTTCTGGCGTACGCGCACAAGCTTCGTCTCGCGGGCGTAAAAAAAGAAGCGGCTCTGAAGCAAACGCTCGCTTACGAAAGAGAATTGAAAAAACAAGCATCGAAATGCAATCCGAAAGGAAATAACTCATGAATCAAAAAAGGACTCTCATCCGCATTCTTGCGGTACTGCTCGCAGTCTGTACGCTGACCTCCTGCCGTAGCCCTTCGGACGGCGCGCAAACCTCCCAAACCACGGAATCCGCGCCGCAGACGCAGAATCCCAACGCGCCCGCGCGCGATTTTGCCGAACGTCTGCAAAACGCGTTGCAAAACGAAGAGCGCGCCGACCTTCGCTTTGAGATACGGGAAAAGCACGCGTATCAGCCCTCCTCCATCATGGAAAGGACTCTTTTCGCCAAATGGCAATCGGATTTTTCCAATAAGGCGCATCCGCGCTTTTCCTTTTCCATGCAGAGAAATCCCAAAGCCGAGGAGCCTGAGATCCGTCTGTTTTACGACGAAGGCTTCCTTTACGTGAAGGACAGCGTTTCCCGATACCGTCAGCCCGCCTCACTCGGTCAAGCCAAGGATAAAATCCCCTTTGACGGACTCACCGCTCTGCTCGGCGGAGGCTTTGCGGAAGCGTTGGAAACCGCGCTTCTTACGGAAAACGCGGACGGAACCGTGACGGCGGAGATCGGTATTTCGCTCAGCCGCGGCGCAGAAGCGTTCACGGAATATCTGAAGCTGTTCGGTATTGAGGCGAGCGGATACGCTTACGGCATGGACGGCGATCCCTGTCAGATCACGGTCACCGTCTGCATGGACGGCGAACGCCTGCTTTCTTACCGCATGGAAACGATCATGGCGGGTCAGGATGCCAACAGGGAGATTTATCCCGTCACTTATACGGTCGAAGCGGTTTACCGTGCGCTGACTGCGGACTTTGTCCCCGAAATTCCCGATGCGGCGGCGCGCGCGGATTACGCGGAAGCAGAGCCGGAGATTACGGAAATCGATGCGCAGGCGTTTCTGAAACGCTTTGAAAAATCCGATGCAAAATCCGAAGCCGCCGTTTATACGGAAATGATCACCAATTCCACCGCCACGTACGAATTTCCCGAGGGACATTGGGTAAAGATTCCGATCCTGAACGTAACCGCCGTCGATCTTTCCGACCCGCGCGCGCCGAAGGTTTCCGTCGTGGAGAGCAAATGGGACGCGATGGGCATTGCGCGCAAGAAGGAAACGTATTATAAGGACGACACGTATTATTACGCCGACGGCGACCGACGCTTCTCGATGCCGTATCCCGCGGAGGAATATCTCGCAAACGTGGAGGCAGCCGCCAAGGAAAAGGAAGAGGCGGGCATCACGACCTTCTTTCTGACGGCGGAAATGCTGGAAAAAGCCGTCCTCACGGTCAATCCCGACCAATCCGTGACCGCCTCCATGCAGTTCGACGGCGCATCACAGAAAAACAATATTTTCTATCATATCCTCTCGATCTACAACGACGACCTCGCGTCTATGCCGAACGCGGAAATTCTCGAAGCAACCCTCACGGTCACGCTCGACCGCTTCAATTATCTGACGTCCTATACGCTCACCGTGACGGCTACCGTCGAATCGGGCGCAACGAAGGCAGTGGCAACGTACGCCGTGCAGTACGGGATGCGTTATTCCGAAACGCCGCGGGAGATTGATTTCCCGTCGGATCTCGAGGAATGGGGCAACGCAGTTGACCGCGTTACCGCATGAAACGGGATCCTGCGAAACGGCAAGATTCCCGTTACGCCGACGCTTATGGCGCAAAAAAGCGGGCAACGCCCGCTGGAGGTTGCTCGCCTATCGCAGTTAAGACTGTATCCAAACGATATAAACGGCGAGGTTCTATTTGCGCAATTTCCTATGGTACAAAAAAGTGGGCAACGCCCACTGGAAAACTGCTTGCTCTGCAAGCTGTGTGCTCGCCTATCGCAGTTATTCTTGTATCCAAACAACGCAAAACGGCGAGGTTGATTTTGCGCAATTTCCTATGGTACAAAAAATTCCCGAACCGCGGTTTTTCACCGCCGTTCGGGAATTTTCAGCATGTACGAAAAATTATTCCTGAACCTGTGCAACGATACCGTTTGCCCAAGCCTGGATATCTTCCATTTCTTCGGGCTTCACGCCGGTAAGGAAGGCGAATGCATTTTTCTTGAAGGTCTTTACGTCAATGACGTTTGCACCTGCTTCGGTGATGACAGCCTTTGCTGCTTCAACAGCTGCCTCGGGAGCATCGGTAAAGATTGCAACGTTCTGCGTTGCTTCTCTGTTGAGGAGCGCGAGGAAGCGGGAGAGCGCGTCGTCGAGGATCTTGGTCTTGGAAGAAATACCGATGAAAACGACTCTTTCTCTGGTGCAGCCGTATGCAGGGGGGATTTTATCGCATTTTGCCTGAAATTCCGTAGCGAGAGCGCTTGCGATGGTAGCAACTTTTCCTTTCTCGGGATAGTGAAGAACTTGCATTTTGATTGCCATGGTTATCATTTCCTTTCATGAATACAATTTTTAGGATGGTATATTCATTATACCATAAAAAAATGATTTATGAATAAATTTTTCAAAATTTTCGTTCGTCTTTTTCACGATATGCGAAAACAATTTTTGTGCAAAAAGAACAAATGACGGTCAGCTTCAATATTTTTTATCCCTCGTATCCCACAAAATCAGAAGGATATTTGCTCCGAAATTGTTGTATTTCCCTTTTGTATATGCTATCATAGATGTGCGAGGGTATTCTCCTCGATTCTGAATTCAAAAGGACGGAGATCATATATGAAAATTTTATTTCAGGGAGATTCCATAACGGACGGCAATCGCTACAAGAGCAAATCCGCCGAATGGGACAAAAATCATCAGATCGGTCACAGCTACGTCTATATCGTTACGGGACTGCTGGGAATGCAATATCCCGAGCGCGGCTTTTCCTTCGTAAACCGTGGCGTTTCCGGTAATACGGCAAAATTGCTCGCCGACCGCTGGCAAACGGATGCGCTGGATATTGCTCCGGACGTGCTTTCCGTTCTGGTCGGCGTCAACGACTGCCTCGTCGGGAGCGCCCGTCCCATCAAGGATTTTTCGGCATCGGAATATGAGGAAAATTATCGCCTCATTTTGAGTCAGAGCCTTGCAAAAAATCCGAATCTGCACATCGTCCTGCTTGAGCCATTCGCGTATCCCGAAATACAGAAGGCGGAGGCTTCCTCCCCCTCGATCCGTCGGGCGATACTGAAAAGCGAGCAAAGGATCGTTCGCCGTCTGGCAAGTGAATTTCATGCCGTATTCATTCCTTTGCAGGCGCTGTTCGATCAAGCGCGGGAGATCCGCGAGCCGGAATACTGGCTGTGGGACGGCACCCACCCGACAGAAGCAGGACACGCGCTCATAGCAAGAGAATTTCTGAAAGCAACGAATCGGATTTTCCAAACGGAAGCCGTCATATAAAAACAGCCCGTTCCGCTTGCGGAACGGGCTGTTTTGCCTTATTTCAGAAATTTTTCAAGCAATTTTTCGTATACGAATTTTGTGGGCTGATAGCGCATGGGAAGATCGAGCCACGTTTTCTTTTCCACGATGCTCTTGATATGGGAGAAAGCCTCGAAGCCCGCCTTGCCGTGATAGGAGCCCATACCGCTTTCGCCGACGCCGCCGAAGCCCATCTCCGTGGTTGCGAGATGAATGACAGTATCGTTGATACAGCCGCCGCCGTAAGACAAGCGTTCGTTAACGGCATCGATATGCGTTTTGTCCTCCGTGAAGAGATAGAGCGCCAAAGGCTTGGGCTTATCCGCGAGAATGCCGAAGATATCCTCAAATTCTTCATAATCCAATACGGGGAGGACAGGACCGAAGATCTCCTCCTGCATGATCGGATCGTCCCACGTCACGTGATCCATCAGCGTGGGCGCGATCTGCAATTGGTCGCGCTTGCCGTAACCGCCGAAGGCGACCTTATCGGGATCGATCAGCTTCGCTACGCGCTCGTAATGCTTCTCGTTGATCATTTTGCCGTAGCTGGGATTTTCGATGGGAAGCACGCCGTATTGCAGACGGAGCTGCTTCTGGATCGCGCCGATCAGCTCGTATTTGATCGTTTTGTCGCAGAGGATATAGTCGGGCGCGACGCAGGTCTGACCGCAGTTCAGGAACTTGCCGAAAACGATTCTCTTCGCCGCGAGCGAAATATTTGCCGTTTTATCCACGATACAGGGGCATTTGCCGCCAAGCTCCAGCACGGTGGGTGTCAAATGCTCCGCCGTGTGGCGCAGAACCTCTTTTCCGACCTTCTGGCTTCCCGTGAAAAAGACCATGTCGAACTTCTTTGTCAGCAGGTCCTGATTCTCTTTTCTGCCGCCCGTCACGACCGCAACGTGCTCGGCGGGGAATACGGCTTCGATTACCGTTCTGACGATCTCCGTGGTCGCGGGCGAATACGCGCTCGGCTTCAGAACCACGGTGTTGCCCGCCGCGACGGCATCCACGACGGGATCCAGCGCGAGCAAAAAGGGATAGTTCCACGGGCTCATGACCAGAACGTTTCCGTAAGGAACCGCCATGCGGTAGCTCGTCGAAGGGAATTGCGCAAGGGGCGTCGCAGCCTTTTGCTTTGCCGCCAGCTTGGCGGTGTTTTTGATCATATACGTGATTTCCGACAAAACCATTCCGGTCTCACACATGAAGCTTTCAAATTCACTTTTTCCGAGGTCCTGCGCCAGAGCGATCGCGATCTCCTGCTTCTTTTCTTTGATCGTATCGTAAAGCTTTTGCAGCAATTCTACGCGGGATTCCACGGAAAGCGTCGCACCGCTGCGGAAATATTTTTTTTGACTTTCCAGAATCAGATCAATATTGTTTGTCATAGATGTTCTCTCTTTCCGATATTTTTTAAACTATAGGAGAATTCTGTTTATATTATATAAGTTTTTTATCAAAATGTCAATTGATAAGCGAAAACTCAAAAATTTTTCTGTTTTTTTCAAAAAAAGCATGAAAACATTCCGTTTTGTGCTATAATAAAAGCGCAGACCCCATTTTTATCAAAAATCTATTATGAAAACGAGGTTCAGTCTTATGAAAACGGATTTTAAAGGCGTATTCCCCGCGCTCGTCACACCCCTGACAAGCAAGGAAAAGCTCAATACCCGCGCGCTTGAAAAGCTGATTGATTACGAAATCGAGCAGGGCGCAAACGGCTTCTATATCGGAGGCGCAACGGGAGAGGGCTTGCTGCTCGACATTCCCGAGCGTAAAAAGCTTTGCGAGAAAGCGATTGAGTTTATCGGTCCCGACAAAGCGAAGATCGTACATATCACTGATATGAATTTCCGCAATACGCTCAAGCTTGCACGGCACGCGCAGGACTGCGGTGCGGATGCGATCTCCTCCATTGCGCCGATCTACTTCAAATACGACGAAAACGAGATCTACGAATACTACAAGGAGATCGCGAAAAGCGTGGATATTCCGCTGATTATTTATTATACGGCGGCGGCAGGCGTGAATATCAGCCTTGACCTTTTCAAAAAGCTCTTCAAGATTGACAATATTACCGGCGTGAAGTGGACCTCCTCGAACTATTACGAGATGATCTCCCTGCGGGAAAAATTTCCGCAAGCCAATATCTTCAACGGTCCCGATGAAATGCTGATCTGCGGTCTGTCCGCGGGCGCGGACGGCGGTATCGGCTCGACCTATAATATTATTTTCCCGCTGATCCATGAAATTTATCAGAGCTTCTCTGCGGGAAATATCGAGCAAGCGAGAGAAGCGCAGAAAAAAGCCGACAAGATCATCCGCGTGATCCTCAAATATTCCGTCATTCCCGTCGTGAAGATGGTTCTGGAGGAAAGAGGCTTCGAGGTCGGCGACGCATCCTTCCCCATGGTAAAATATGACGAAAAGCAGAGAAAACAGATCCTGTCCGATCTCAAGGCGGCCGGATTTGTTCTCTGACACCAAACCACGATGACAAGGAGGACTTCCCAATGACTTACGTGATGTCCGACGTCCACGGCGATTACGAAAAATACGCAGCCATGCTGAAAAAGATCGCGTTTTCCGATGACGATACGCTCTATATTCTCGGCGACGTCGTCGACCGCGGAGAGCATCCCATGCGGATTCTTTCCGATATGAGTATGAGGACCAACGTGATCCCCATCATGGGAAATCACGAGCATATGGCGGAGCACGTCCTGCGCGCCGTAAACGTGGAGATCACGGAGGAAAGTCTCGAAACGAATTGGAACGTCGAGCTCATCCGCGCCGTTCAGGAATGGTATGAAAACGGCGGCTATATGACATCCAAGGATTTCTCGCGGCTGTCCCTTGAGGATCGGGAATATATCCTGGATTATCTGGAGGAGTTTTCCTTCTACGAGGAGCTGACCGTCGGAGAAAACACCTTTGTTCTCGTTCACGGCGGACTTCCCGATTTTTCCCCGGAAAAGCCGCTTGATGATTATCACCCCGTTCACACGCTCTACGCCAGAGCCGATTACGAGAAGCGTTATTATCCCGATAAGTATCTGATCACGGGCCATACGCCGACCTTCCTGATCGACCCCGCGTACGACGGCAGGATCTATATCCGAAACGGTCATATCGCCATCGACTGCGGCGTCTGTCACGGAAAAAATCTCGGCTGCATCCGTCTGGACGATATGGCGGAATTTTACGTCTGAGCGGGCAACGCCAGCCGGAAGCTGCATAAAAAAGCGGGCAACGCCCGCAGGAAGTTGCTCGCCTACCGCAGTTCAGCCTGTATTGAAACAATGCGAAACGGCGAGGACCATTTTGCGCAATTTCCTATGGTATAAAAAACCCCCGAATCATTTTCGGGGGATTTTTTTCGTTCAAAAATCAATCGGATTCCAGATGCTGCAATCTCATCAGACAATGGGAGACGAGCTTTTCTCCCTGCGCGTTGAACGACTCGATTTTAATAAAGCCGTCTTCGTTGATGATCATTTTGGATTTCGTTTGGGTTCCTTTGGGGACCGCTTTTCCATGGTCGACCGTCACCTGAAGGATTTCCGAATAATCTTCGTCCGGTTTATACGGATCGGGATTTTCGGTTTTTGCTTCGAAAATCGGGAAAAACGACGTTCTCTGATGATCAGCCACGGTCGGGAAAACGTGATAGGGCGATTCATAAGGGAGCGTGGTTCCTGCGGGCGCAAGAGTTTCGATGAAGCGCTCCTTTCTGTCCGGATTCAGCAGGCGCACGCCGATGTCGAAAGCGATCCGCTTGTGTGAGCGGGCGTGATCCGCTCCCATACCGTCATCTGCCGGCTTGCAAACGGTTGATTCGATTTTGATACGGCCGTCCGTATCGATCAGCATTCTCGATTTTGTTTCCGTGCCCTTGGGCAGGGGAACGCCGTGGTCAACGGTAGCGTCCATGATTTTCGTGTAATGCTCGTCGATTTTATAGGGGTCGGGGCGTGCCACGATGGATCTGTAAACGGACCAGACGGAAAAACGCTGTTGATCGACGGACGTTTCCGAAAAATAATAGGGAGATTCATAGGGAAGCGGGGAGCCTGCGGGCGCCAGCGTCTCGATGAAGCGTCGATTCTTTTGATAATCCGATACACGGATGCCGATATCAAACTTGAGGTTTGGCTGAACCAGAGAGAGGCTTTCGTTCGCCGTATTCTGCGCGGGCTTTGCGGGCTCGGAGGGTGCATCGGATCGGCTTGCCTGTCGGCATTGCTGTGATGCGCCAAAGCGCGCCGCGCCGAAGGAGATCGCTCTTCTGGGGCGGTGCAGGATGATTCTGCCCGCGTATTCGGGGAACGCCGCCTTCAGATTTTTTTCAACCATGGGCATTTCGGAGGAGCCGCCCGTGATGATGATGAAATCCGGCGCGTTTTCATAATGATCCATCAGCATATTGCGCGTAAGCGCGACCGTGCGTCTCAGAAGAGGTCTGGCGCGTTCTTCAAATTCCGCCCGGGTGACTTCGATATTCAGATTCTCGTCGTTGTGAAGGACCGACGGATACGTGACGTTGAACTTCGACAATTCGATTTTTGCCTGCTCGGCTTCTTTGTCCCGCAACATATTCAATTCATAATCCGAAAGCTTGGCGCCGTTCAGCACTTGGTCCGCCTTCTCAAGCAAAATCTCGTACATGACCCTGTCAAATTCGATGCCGCCGATATTGGCGAGACCTGCTTGGTCAATGATGTCGTAGTAATACAGCGCGCCGGATTCGTCGCGGCATCCGTTGGGATGTATTTTCACGAGCGATAAGCCGAAGGATCCGCCGCCGAGGTCGTAAGCCAGAACGGTCGTTTCCGTTCCGGGTCTGCCGTGCGCCTCCAGATAATCGATCGCCGCCGCGGCGGGCGCAACAATCGTACTGCAAACACGGATATGCGTTCCGTCCGGAAGCGTGGCTTTTTCGGCAAGCGTGATCAGCTTTTGCAGTTGCTCGGGCTTGTACGAGGCGGGATACGCGAGGGTGACCAGATTCGTCGTTTTGCCGAATTCGAGCATCAATTGCTCGTTGGCGAGCCGTACGCAGTGTTGGATAATATCCGTGATCGCCTCGTCGATCAAAATCTCCTTGCCGTCGACGGTCGCGGTTTCGCCCAGTCTGCGCTTTAAATACCGCAGTCGGTTGGCGGCGGGCGTCGCATACATCGAAACGGCGTCTCTGCCGTACAGCGAGCCCTTCTTTTGGGAATAAAAATATACGCTCGGAATTCCGTTCGCCTGCTCGTGGGGCATAAGCAGGCGCATCATATCGGTTGCTTTGTCGACGGAATAAGATTGATCGACACAGCTGAGGACGGTGCAATAGTTGCCGAAATCCAAGCCAATGATGATATTTTGATCTTTCATTTTTTATGGTTCCTTCTTTATGATATAAATTGATGGGACAGAATCACGGACTCTGTCCCATTCAAGTTTTACGTATGATGCGATTGTTTATGAGCTATGGCGAATCAGGAGCCGAATGCCTCTCTTCCGACAAAAACGTTTTTACCGGGTACGATATCCGTACCGACGAGACAGCCGAAGAACGCTCTTTCACCGATGTACGTCAGCGTTTCGGGAAGGGTGACGGTTTCCAGATTCTTGCACATATTAAAGGCGGAGACGTCGATCTTCTTTACACCGTAGGGAATGTCGATTTTTTTCAGGCTTTCGCATTTCTGGAACGTGCAGCGAGCGATTTCAGCGATATTCTGCGTCAGCTGAACGATGGAGAGCTTCGTGCATTTGTCAAACGCGTATTTTCCGATTTCGTTGACGCTGTCAAACATGGTCACGGTGGTCAGATTGGTGCATCCGGCAAATGCGTATTCACCGATGCGCTTCAGTGTTTTCGGAAGAACGACGATGGCGATCGTATCATTGTTCTGATAAGCGTAGTTTGCAATGGACGTCATACCGTTTTTCAAAATCTGCTTTCTGCCGTCCGTGTAAAGAATATAGCCGGCGCCGACGGGAACCGCAGGTGTTTCCGTTTGTGCGGGTGACGTTTCCGGGATGGAAACGGTCGTTTTGGGTTTGACGGTTGTCGTTCCGGGCTTGGTGGTGGTCGTGGTGGTAGTCTTTGCACCGGATCCGGTGGTCGTCGTCGTGGTCGTCGTCGTTGTGACCGTCGTGGTCGTCGTTTGCTCATCTTCGGACGACGGGTTGTCCTTTGCCATTTCACGGCGGATGCGGGCAAGCAGATCGTCGATCTTCGCTTGCGTTTTCTTTTCCATAGCGGCGTTGAGGTCCAGATAATCCTGGTTATAGGAGACGTCGTCATCCAGACGCTTGCATTCCTCCAACGCAGCGGCTTTTTCCTGCTCGGCGGCAAGCGCCTGCTCTCTGGCTTCGTACTCCTCGCGCGCCTTCTGGTTGATTTCTTCCTTCGCGCTGTTGACGCGGGCATCGGCTTCCTGCACGCGCAGAGATGCCTTTTCCTTTTCACGGGCAGCCGCTTCCGCTCTCGCGCGGGCTGCAAGCTCTGCCGCGCGGGCTTCGGCCTCCACCTGCGCCTTCAGTTCCATTTCACGAATGGCTCTCGCTTTGTTTTCCTTTGCACTGGCTTCGTTTTTCTCCGCCACGATTTTCTCGCTTGCCGCCTGGTTGGCGCGGTTGAGACATTCGGTCTGGCGGTATTCGCACTGTTCTGCGGTGAGAGCCAATTCCGCCTGCTTCTGTTTGACGTCCTCCAGGCTTTCCTCCAGCTCCTTACGCATACGCTGAGAGTCCTCGAGGCGTCTTCTGACTACCGCCAGCTCTGCCTCCAGATTTTCAAGCGCTTTTGATTTCATCACGATCATGGTAGATTCCTCCTGCTTTTCCATAATTTCCGTTTCTGTCGTTTTGGTTTCTTCCGTATATTCATATTCCGAATCGTCATCGACAAAGGATTCCCTGCCGACGGATTCGACGTTTTCAAGGTATTCCCGGTCATCGGTCTGTTCTGCCGCTTCCGGCTTTTTCTGTTTTTTCTGCGTATTCCGGTAAGCCTGCATCAGCCATTCGTTTCCTTTGCCGCAGTCGATGCCCTTCCATACCCACTCGGAGCTATCGTAATTCACGGTTTTCAGCGCGTTACAGCCGCGGAAGGCATCCGTTCCGATCTCGGTTATGCTGGACGGGAGCGAAATACGCTCCAGATTCCGACAGTTCAGAAAGGCGCCGTCCTCGATCGTCTGAACGCTGTCGGGCAGATCGATCTCAAACAGCTCCGCGCAGCCGCAGAAGGCGTTCTGACCGATCGTCACGACGCTGTCGTCGTCGGGAATCCTCGTGGACGCACAGCCCACGACCAGCACGCCGTTTTTGCTCACGATGCAATTACCGTTGCCGTAATAATTTTTATTTCTTTTATCGACGGACATTTCCTTCAGAAGATCGCAGCAGCCGAACGCGCCGTAGCCGATTTTGACCGTATTGGCGGGGATGGTGATGCTCTCGAGAGAGCGGCAGTTCAGAAAGGCTTGTACGCCGATGGTCTGCGTACGGTAAGGAATATCGATCTCCTTCAGGACATCGCAGCCGCGGAATGCTTCTTCGCCGATCAGCTGGAGCGAATCGGGCAATTTGACCTCGACCATTTTATCACAGCCCGCAAAAGCCTCGTTGCAGATCCGCTTGATGCCCTCGGGGAGAATGACGCGGAAAACGTCCGTCCTTCCGCTGTATGCGTAAGGGGAAATCTCCTCCGTGCCGTACGGAATGATTTCCTCATTGCCGTTGATGAAGACGATCCTGCCGTTCATATCGTCCGGCGCGGGCGCGGCGGCGTTCGACATATCCGAAACGTCACGCAGGAGCTTTTCGTAGGAATCCAGCGTATAGATCTGCTTCGTGCGGAGCTCGTAGGGCAAAATGCTTTTGGGCGATTCGACGTCGCGCTTCGGAACGTAAACGTACAGCTGCTCCTGACGGTTCAGATACAGCCAGCGCATCCATTCGCTCTTGACCCAGGCGCTTTCCAGATAATCCTCACGGGTTCCGATCAGGATCATTTTCTTACTTTTGACCAGATGGCTCCAGATCTGATCGTCGGAGTCCACCTGATTCGTCAGCGTGTGCAGGCTGTAGAAGACCTTGAGACCGCGATCCGTCAGCTCCCGCTCGATCTGTTCCGCGATAGCGGAATCCTCCGTATGCCCCGCGGCCTCCGGATCGGCTTCCGTCGCGCGGCTGATCTTCACGCAGAGAAATACGTCGTCCTCCGCCCTGTCAACGCTCTTTCTGAAATTGATGATCGCCTGGTCGATTTTTTTCGCTTGCTCGAAATACAGGTTTTGCAGCTTGGTATCCTCGCCGACCAATTCGAGGATTTTGGCAAATTCCTTCGTGCTTTTCAGCGTGGTTTTGCCGAGATGGTCGTAATCCGGAAAACAGTAGATCGGCTCCGCCTCATCGCTGAAAAATCCCTTGACGTAAACGACGCCGAATTTCGCGAGCAAAAATCCCCAGTACGCGTGCTTATTGGCAGGCGCGTCCTGCATGATCCGCTGAAACGTATTTCTGGCGCGTTCGAAATCGTAGTTATGTAAATATTCGTGTCCCTGTAGGATGCGGGCGTGGATCTCATTGTCCTGCTCCTGAAGGCTCGTTTGGTCCGGAAGAGGCTCTACCAAAAAGCCGCAATGCTCGCACAGATACCCTTCGCTGCGCTTGATAAAGGACGTTGTGTTTCCGCAGCACGGACATTGACGGGCGGCATTCGTTTTTTCGAAGCTTCCCATGGGATCATTCCTCCTTTTTGCATATGATTTAATATTACTTTGACAGTGTACCACAATTTTCGTGTTTTTTCAATATATTTTGCTATATTTTACGCTTTTTAGAGAATTTTTTTGATCATATCTTGATTTTTTATAAACGATATGATAGAATGATAGGGTATATAACAGTTTATATTTTATCAATAATAAAGGAGATATATATCATGGTTATCGGATTAGACTTCGGAAACTATAATTCGGTCCCTTACGTGATCCAGGGAATGGATGACACCACCAAGCTCGGAGGAGAGCCCCATCGATTGGTTCCGCCCGAGTATCCATACGGTATTCCGAGCGTATATTTTTACACCAACCAGCATGGCAAAGACGAAACCTACGTCGGCTATGAGGCGGTTTCCATGAGAGCCACACCCGTGGAAAACCGGTTGAGATATCTGAAGCGTCAATTGAACGGAGTCAAAACGCTCGATGGCAAGGATATCGAGATCAACGATGCGATCACGGAGGTGATCCAGTTCTGCGTACGCGAAGCCAATACGCAGCTGCTGAACAATTTCGGAGAAACGACGAATCAGATCGCACTCTCTTACCCTGTTTCCTATGGGGTCGATGATCGCAGGCAGTTGGTTGAACTCGCCAAGCGGGCAACGCTGGAGGACGGCAGACAAGTGGAGGTCATCGGCACGATCGCAGAGCCTGCGGCGGCGGCTCTCGATTATCTTGCGGTCCAGAACAAAACAGATAAAGACACGACCGTCCTGGTTTACGACCTCGGCGGCGGCACCTTCGACCTGTCTCTCGTCAGTGCGTATCCTAATGGCAAGGGATTCGGTAAAGACAAATTTTATTACGAAATTATAACGAATGACGGCTTGGAGCGCGTTGGCGGCGTTGAGTTTGATAACGCTTTGTTTGAACTTCTGAAGCAAAAAATCAGCGAGCTGCTGAAGGGTGATTCTCTGACCGCAAAAGAAGAGGAGAAGCTGAAGGCAGAATGTGAACAAGTCAAAATTGAATTGTCACATTTCGAATCAACTTCGCCCATGGTTACACACTATGGCGAAACACTCGACATTTCCGTCACGAGAGAAGAATTTGAAGCCGCGGCGGAGCATCTTTTGCTGAAGACCATCGATCGTACGAAAGCAATGCTCAACCACCCCCAATATAATAAGCCCGAATATATCGTTCTGACCGGCGGCGCCTCTCAAATGCCCATGGTAGAAGCAGCGCTGAAAAAATATTTCCCCGAATATGCGGGCAAGATCAGGAAACACAAGCCCACGATGGCAATCGCTTGCGGCGCGGCGCGTTTCGGCGCAGAGGAAAAAGACCTCATCAATGGTAAAGATGGTCCAACTGTAGTTCAAGTACTCGATTTTGATATTGGCATTCGTTTGTTGGATTCGGAAGGAAAGTATTTCATTGATACTTATTTGAAAAAGAATGCGAAGCTTACGCGCAAATCGATCAACTCGTCTTGGCGCACCTCAACGACCAGATACGAGGGACAGCAAGCATCCCGCTTGACCGTTTACCAATCTATCGTTGGAAATACGGATAATATAGATAACTATAATCTGGATAACTACAGGGAGATTATGGAGGTCATCGTGGACCATGGAAAGCCGGTTCCGCAAGGCACAAAAACGCAAGCAAGAATCGTTGCCGATAAAAACGGTTCTATCACGGTCGAAGCGTTCAGCAAAAAAAATCCGGCAGTTCACGTTACAGCCGTCTATAACACGAAACCGAAAAGCGAACAATAACAAAATCCGATTTGGGACACTCCCGTATGGAGCGGGATAAACTCCTGAAGCGGCGTATTTCAAAACAAAAGAAAGGCTGCAAGTCACTTGCAGCCTTTCCCCAATATATTTATCAGATTTCTTTAACGACAATCTTTATTATGGAAAGGATGATCAGATTTTGAATAATTCATGGGAGCATTATGATTTAAACAAGGGTGCCGTTAATAAAGGATTCCAAAGACAGCAAATAGTCCAAACGCAAAAATTATTTTACGAAATATGCGATAAAATTGTGGATGAATACCGCAAGGACCAAGCCAGCCCCTTCGTCAGGGCAATGATGAACAAAATCCAGAACTCGAAAAAAACGGGCACCAGCTTGACTAATTTTGAAATAGCGATCCTTGGAGAAGCATATCAGATGCTTACGAAAGAACAAAAGAGCGATATTTCGGACAACGTACCGTTTGCATACGGCGCACGCTGGTCCGATAAAAATCTGCATACGCCCCATTCTCACAAAGAAAAGTTGCCGCCATTCGCTATTTTCAATTTTGAAAGAGAAAACCTTGACAGTTACGTACAAGTAACGAAGCGAACCCAATCGAAGGACGATAAGTTTGCAAAACAAGCGGCAGATAAGCGGGGGCAGGATTCCCGTGACGCGACGAATGCCGCAGACACACCGCAACCGGAAAATGAGATTATAGCAAAGGCGCAAGAAAAAGCAAGAGAACTTGCCGCAATTATCGTAGATCAAGCGCGAAAAGAGGCTATCACAGAGTCCCTCAACATGGATGCAAGAGCAAGAAAGAATGCAGAGGCGACAGCTGCCAAGATCGTAGATGATGCGCAAAAAACGGCAGAGCAGATCGTGGGTACTGCAACGCAGGAAGCCGAAAAGATCCAATCGCAAGCAAAGCAGGAGATCCAAGAGCTGAGCGCGGCGGCAACCCAAGCGGCAAACGAGAGAAGATCTCGCGCAAATCAGGATGCCGCAGAAATCCGAGAGCAGGCAAACCGGGACGCTGAATACATCAGATCGCAAGCAAAAATAAACGCAGACAATGAGAAAAAAGACATCATCGAAAAAGCAACCGCGGTCGCAAAGGAAGAAGCCGAAAAGCTCATCGCCGATGCCAGAATACAAGTCGACAACATGATCAAAGAGGCAAGCGCAGAGGCGGACATCATTCGCTCCAATGCACAGGAACAAGCCGAAAAGACCAGAAACGAAGCTAATGCAGAGGCAGAAAAGACAAAAAATGAAGCCAATGCAGAGGCAAGGGAGATCGTAGAAGAAGCGCAAGCATCGGCAAGGAACATTATCAATTATGCGGAAACAGAGACCTCTGCACTCATCAAGAACACCATAGCAGAGCAACGCAGCGATGCGAGAGAAATCGTTTCCAACGTGGTCTCCGATGAGCTTTTGAAGTATAATCAAAAGTGCTTCGCTATGTCTCACGAAATCATGAACACGTTTGAAAATAACGGCGACGCACAAAGAGCAATGGAAGCCGCGTCAAGCCAATATCAGGCTCATATGGTTCAGATCTTCAAGCATGCGATGGAAGAATTAGAAAGTGAAAAGCAAAAAATGTGCAAGGATCTGGAAGCATGGCGATTCGCTCTTTATCCGAGAAAAGAGAAAATCTGCATCGATACTTATCTGAGCAACTACCTGTTTTTGACAAGAACTGCCGATGAGCTGATCAAATCCATCATGGAAGCGATCTACAACACGACGGAAGAAAATCGGATAGACGAAACGCTTGGCAACTACATGGTTAAGAAGCTAAACAAATTGAACGAGCAGATTCAGGTATTTTTGCGTCAGTTTGAAGCAACCATCACAGCGCTTGGATTTGACGTCATCAAACCGGCAGCAGGTGAGAAATACGATTCCCGTTACCATAGAGCCGAGGATGAAACGTCCTATAGCGTCTGCACGAAATACGCAGGTTGTGAAATTGCATCTTTCACAACGCCCGGCATCAAACGAGATACGCTTTACGGCGAAGAAGTTTTGGCATATGCTGACGTCGTGATCGCAGATACGCCCGAAAATATCGAGATCATTGCCAAAAATACCCAGAAATAACAAAGCAAACGTACGGTGATTTCTTTCAGCCCCCTCTATCCATACGACAGAGGGGGCTTTTACAGTTTTTCTATCAATAATCTAATAGGAAAGGATGATCAGATTTTGAATTCGTGGGAGCATTATGATTTAAACAAGGGAGCCGTTAATAAAGGATTCCAAAGACATCAAATCGCTCAAAATCAAAAATTATTTTACGAAATATGCGATAAAATCGTGGATGAATACCGCAAGGACCAAACCAGTCCTTTCGTCAGGGAAATGATGAACAAAATCCAGAACTCGAAAAAAACGGGTACCAGCTTGACTAATTTTGAGATAGCCATCCTGGGAGAAGCATTTCGGATACTTACGAAAGAAAAAAAGAGCGATCTTTCCGACAACGTACCGTTTACATCCGGCGCACGCTGGTCCGATAAAAATCTGCATACGCCCCATTCTCACAGAGAAAAGTTGCCGTCATTCGCTATTTTCAATTTTGAAAGAGAAAACCTTGACAGTTTCGTAGATATAGCGAAGGCGCAAGAAAAAGCAAGAGACCTTGCCGCAATCATCGTAGATCAAGCGCGAAAAGAGGCTATAACAGCGTCCCTCGACATTGATGCAAGAGCAAGAAAGAATGCAGCCCAGATCGTAGATGATGCGCAAAAAACGGCAGAGCAGATCGTGGGTACTGCAACGCAGGAAGCAGAAAAGATCCAATCGCAAGCAAAACAGGCTGCCCAAGAGCTGAGCGCGGCAGCAACCCAAGCGGCAAACGAGAGAAGATCTCGCGCAAATCAGGATGCCGCAGAAATCCGAGCGCAGGCAAACCGGGACGCTGAAAACGCCAGATTGCAAGCCGAAAACACGATCAAAGAGGCAAGCGCAGATGCGGAGACCATCCGCTCCTATGCGCACGAACAAGCCGAAAATACCCAAAAAGAAGCCAATGCAGAAGCAATGAGGATCATAGAGGAAGCCCGCGCCTCTGCGTCTCACATTATCAATCAGGCAAACAAAGAAGCCGCCGAAACGAAGCAGACCGAATCGACAGATTGCCCTGAGGAAGAAGAGGGCAGAACGATGGCGGACGAAATTCTGGAGGCTGCCAAAGTGCTTCTCGATGAAATTCTCAGAGAATCCCAAACGTCTGCCGAGGATATTGTAAATCAAGCAAAGCAAAACGCGCAGGAGATCACGGAAACCGCGCGCCGGGAGGCGGCAGAGATCAGCGAGCAAGCGCGTGCAGAGGCAACGGCGATCAAAGAACAAGCTTGCGCAGAGGCTCGTGAAGAAGCCGAAAAGATCATTGAGGCAGCCAGAGTACAGGCAGAAGAAACCATGCGATCAACAGCCGATGCAATTGTGGCAGATGCCAAGGCGCAGGCTGAGCATATCTTGTCGGAATCACACGCGCAGGCAGACGAGATCGTCAACCAATCCAAGGACAACGCCCAAAAGGCTCTGGATCAAGCGCGAAAGGCGCTCAGAGCAGATCTGGAAAGCAAATTCAAAAATATTCGCACGAAATAACGGCAACCGACCGCCGATCCATTCCGCGCCACGCGAAATTTTGGCGTCAGTTTTCAGGAATGGACGCGCGGATCAAACGATCAAACCAGAAAGGATTCTCTTATCATGACTATCAACTCATTTCAGTATTATATGGCAAAAAAGCCAAGGGCTACGCCCGAATCGTACAACAAAGAGCAATTTGCAAGCGCCGCGCAGTTCCTGTATCGGGACGTTTGCAAGCTGATCGTTGACGAATATACCACGCAAAGAAACTGCTCCTTCGTTCGTGAAATGCAGAAGAAATTTCAGAATCATACCTTGTCTTATTTTGAAATTTCCCTCTTGATAGAAGCGTACGATACGTATAAAGACGGAAAAAAGTCAGCCGCCGATCATCTGCCTCATTTTCCCAATATGAAATGGAATGACCGAACCATACACGATCCACTCCCGAGGGATGCGGAGGTTCCGGATATTGCCATCTTCGCATGGGAAAAGTCGAGATCCGCCGTTCCCGTTCGCGCCGCATCGGCAGAAGACAGCGCCGCCGGCGGCGAAGCCATCATGAACTACTATCGGAAGCTCGCGGATCAGTACATAAATAAGGCAAACGAGCTTCTCATGCGGGCAAAGGACAAGGCGCAAATGCTCCTCGAGAATGCCCAAAGCCAAGCTGATCAAAAGCTCCAAGCGGCAAAGGCGGAATCCGTAGAGATCGTCCACGATGCCAATCATCAAGCCCAGCGGATTTCCAAAAACGCTCACGAGGAAGCCGAAAATATGAGACGGGAGGCTCAAGCCGAAGCAGAGCAGATCAAAAAGAACGCTCTTGCCGCGGCGGAAGCGATCATATCGGATGCCAAAATGCAAGCCGATAAAATCGTCAAAGAAAGATCCGAGGAGATCATAGCGAATGCAGTCGCATCTGCGGACGATATCAAAAAGGCTGCGGAACAAGAGGCGGCAGCGATCCGCAAAGAAGCGGATATTGAAGCCGGCGTGATCGTTCGGGATGCTTTGAACCGCGCCAACGCGGAGGCAGACACGATCCGGAAGCAAGCAGAAGCAACGATGAATGAAAACGCCGTCCGGGCAAACAGGATCATCAGCGACGCCACAGCCGAGGCAAAAACAATGATCGATCAAGCCAACGAGGAAGCGAAGGATATTATATCGCACGCACACAAGCAAGCCGATGAATACAGAACCAGAACCGGAAAACAAACGGAATACCTCATGGCAAGCCTCTTCAAGAATCTCGAGGAGGATCTGAACAGCAAAACCGAGGATCTTTTCAAAGACCTTATGCCTCAGGATTGATTCCGAAAAAAATCCCCTCCATACCGTCCCTGAAACGTTCGGGATGATATGAGGGGGATTTTTATTTATTTTTTCTTAATGGATACGTTGAAAAATTTCAGGATCGTTTTGGAAATCGCTTGCTTGTCATCGTCCGTATGGATCTGATCCGGCACTTCTTCGTCATCGTCCACGATCTCAAATTCCGGTTCACCGTCATCGTCTACGATCTCAAATTCGGGTTCTTCTTCGTCGTCTACGATCTCGAATTCGGGCTCTTCTTCGTCGTTCGCGGCTTCAGCGTCAGAAGCTTCCTCACCGCCTGTCGTTTCGATTTCGGATTTTTCGTCAGCGGATCCTTCGGTGATCTCGGAGGAAGGTTCTTCGTCGTCCACGATTTCGAATTCGGGCTCTTCTGCATCGTCTGCGATTTCGCTCTCGGGTTCTTCGTCGTCCACGATTTCAAATTCGGGTTCGTTCGCATCATCTGCGATCTCTGCCCCGGGCTCTTCCCCGGCGGGCTCTTCGACGATCACTGCCTTGGGCTCTTCCCCGGCGGGCTCTTCGACGATCACTGCCTTGGGCTCTTCCCCGACGGGCTCTTCGACGATCACTGCCTTGGGCTCTTCCCCGGCGGGCTCTTCGACGATCACTGCCTTGGGCTCTTCCCCGGCGGGCTCTTCGACGATCACTGCCTTGGGCTCTTCCTTGACGGGCTCTTCGACGGTCACTGCCTTAGGCTCTTCCCCGGCGGGCTCTTCGACGATCTCTGCCTTGGGCTCTTCCTTGGGCTCTTCCCCAGCGGGCTCTTCGACGATCACTGCCTTGGGCTCTTCTCCGGCGGGCTCTTCGACGATCACTGTCTTGGGCTCTTCCCCGGCAGGCTCTTCCATGATCATAATTCTGACGTCTTCGTCAGCCTCTTGGGGCGGAACAACGGGCTCCGGCAAGCATTCCCTGTGCAAAACGGAAATACCGATATTGTCTTTTTCGGTATTTTTATGGTCGCACAGCAACAAATCGGCAAGCGTTTGCAATTCCGTCGTTACGTCATCCTCGCAGGCAACAATGTCCTCAAGCGCTTTTTCGTAAAAATGCGTTGCCTTCTGGTTGAAAAATAATCCGCCGTCAAATTCGATGCCATCCGTCGCCAGCGCAATCGCATAGCAGGAGGGAGAAACCGTAAACCGCTGAAAATCGCAGCTGATGAGCAGATTGACGGGGTTCGGGATCGTAACGTATGCGACGGGATCGCGGACAAGCGAATCGGAAAGCGTCAGAACGGACTTCGGGGAAGCCACCACGGCGCTGCCGTTGCCAACCTTGAAATAGATCGCGTTTTCACCTTTTACGGCAAGGATTTGAACGGTGGAGGAGAATTTATTCAATTCTCTGAGCTGAATCATTCTGTTGATCAGAATCTTGACGTCCTTCTTTTCCGCAGCGACCTCGGCGAGATTGCTGATCATAGCCTGATGATATTTGATCAATTCTTCGCAAGCAACGTTAAATTCCGCATCATAAAGGGTATCAAAATGCTCCGCAAAATACTTTGCGGAAAATTCGGCAATACAAGCGGCGCCGATATGAGAGAGCGAAGCCGCCGGCGCGCCGTCGCACAGAGCCATGACGAAAAGCTCGCCGTCCTCGTAAGAGGCGCAGGCATCCTGACAGCGTGACAGATCGAATCGCGGCGGATTTTCGCAATATTGAGAGATTTTCCATTTTCTATTCATTACTTTTTACCTATTTCCTACACAAAAAATTCATACTATATTATCATAATAACATAACAAAAATAAAAAATCAAGATAGTTGCGGTCGTTATTATACAAAAATCAGCGCGATTCCGTCTCTTTTTTTGCGAGAGGCGCGGAAATACATTCCGGATACCAGAGGTGCGGCGGCAAAAACGATTGATACGCCGTTTCCAGAATCGGATATAGCGCGCGGTACGTCATCCCACGGGAAAGGATCAGCTTCAGATCCGAGGTTTGCAGGGGGAGGATCTTCATACCCGTCACGTATTTCGTAAAGTCCTTGGGATCGTAATAGGGGATGAACTTTCTGCCGCGGAAATCCGAAATGACGTTGATATTCAGATCCGTCGTAGCGAAAATGCAGTAGGAATGCGGATTGCCCGTGCGGATCAAATGCTGACCGAGATGGCGCGAAACGGGCTCCATCTCCATTCTGCGCTGATTGGTACTGTCCGCCAGCGTCGCTTCCAGAAGCAGGGTGTGGGCGGGATAAGCATCCGTTGCCGCGTATTCGTAAACGATGTCCGCTTCTCCGCCCGCCGCGTGCGTTTTCGGCAGAAGATCCGCGTCCAGAGAAAGCTTCATGTAGTCCAGGATCCTGCCGCGGCGCTCGCTGATCTTATACCAGATGATGCCGAGGACGTATTCGAAGATCGTGGGAACGTCGGCGTTATCCGTGACGGCGCGGCGGATCTCCGAATCCGCTCTGCTTTCGAAATGCGCCAGAAGCGCGAGCAATTTTTCATCCGTGAATTTGCTTTCGATCAAGCGCTCCAATCTCTGATAGCGTCGTTTCTCCAGCACGCGCTGCGCATCCGCTGCGGTCAAGAGCGATACGCCGAGCTCGTCGCCGACCGCGCGGATGACTGCCTCTTCATCGACGGCAAGGCAGGGCGCGATCGCCTCGATCGGGCAATCCTCGAACAGCAGAGCGCACGGCTGATACGCGTACGCGTACAACTCGCTGTCGATCAAACGGAAGAAATGACGCGGAAGAATATCGAAGCGTACGGTTCCGTCCTCAAAAAGAACGGTATCCGTCGTTTTGATATAGCGGCGGTTCAGATCCAGATAGTCGGAGAGCGTCGCCTTCGCCTTCATCAGATGCATGATTCTGAAAAACGCCGTTTTGAATTCGGATTCCGTCAGAACCGTGTCGAAGGCCGTCGGGCGGAGCGTTTTTTCGCCTTCTTTACGGATCGTTTTGGCGGAAAGCGTGGTGAAAAGGTAGTTGCGCCACCACGTGCCGATATTGATCTGCTTGGTGGCGAGGAATATCTCGTAAACGGCGTTCGGGTTGCCGTTCCTATAGAAATCGTAAAGCGCGAGATAGAGCGGATAATACGCCTTATCGTAGGCGCGGCTCTTTCGGTTCATGCCGATCTCGCAGATCAACTCCTCGCAAACGTCGGTATGCAGAAAAAGCGCCAGCGCCTGCGCGTAATTCTCCATATCCATCAGACGGGAAAGGATCAGCGCGTCCGCATCGAGCGCGCCCGCGCGGATCTCCCGAATGCCGCGGATCACGCTCTCGGTACAGGCGGGTGAGGTACAGAGCGGAAGAAGATACGTAAATTCCTCCATCGTCAGCGTGTCGAATTCGCAGAGCAGATGCGCGAGGATCAGATAGGGGCGCACGAAACCGCCGTCGATGGGGTTATACGTTTTCAAAAGCTGCTTTAAGTAGATATATCCGTCCTTGGAGATACGGAAGAGGTTATCGGGGGCAAAGTCGTTTTTTTCGGTAAGAGCGAGCAGAGCGCTTCCCGCAGGCGTCAATTTTCTGCCGGCGGTGATCAGTCCGATATCGACAAGCCCCGAGGTCTTCTCGCGTGCGTCCTTGGGCTTGTTGGAGGCGTTGCCGTCCACGAAGCCCTTTTCCTTCATGTAATCGTAATAGCGGGATTGCATCGCGTTGTTTGCCTCCCACTGCCGGTTTTGGTTTTCGGGAAGCTGTCGGAAGCCGTTCAGCAGGGACAGCTGCTGCTCGATGGTCTTATTGAAATTTTCCGTACGGAAGCTCGTCGTGCCGAGCGCCCAGCAAAAGCTTTTGTAAGAAAGCATGGGTACCTCCTCAATCGTTGACGATGAGGACTTCGTCCGCGCCAGAGGTTCTGTCCTTGGTATGATAATTGGAATTGGAATACGAATAATTCAGATAGATCGCGCGGTATTTGCCCAGATTCCGATTGAGCCAATCGATCAGAATCGTATTTTCCTTGCCCTTCGAGCGGAGCACGTTGGAGAGCGCGAAGCGAATGCCTCTTTCGTGCAAGCCGTCCAGATAGGCGAGCAGCTCACGCTCCATCGTTTCGTTCCATCCGTCCTGCTCGTTATAGGTCGCGCAGGTAATCAGATAGGGCGGATCGGCGTAGACGAAGGTCTTTTCATCCCAATCCCCGTTTGCCAGCTCGCGGAAATCGGCGTTCTCAAAGCGGTAATCGCCGTTTTTCAGACGGTCAATGAAGGCGGAGAGCTTTTCACGCATATTTTTATTGAAGTCGCGCTTGCCGACGGGGAGATTGTACTGCCCCTTCTTATTGAAGCGGATCTGGTTATTGAAGGCAAACACGATCAGAACGTAGAGCGTGATATAATAATCCGCGTTACGCTCGGTCATGGCGTTGAACGCTTCGCGGAGCTTCAGGAATTTCTCCCCGTTATAGGGCGCGAGACCGCTCGCGCTGGTACAGCCGTAGGCTTCGTAGCCGTAACGCGAGGAATCGGAAAGTCCGTTTTCCGCGATGATTTGGTCGATCTTTGCGAAGGTCGTTTCCTTATCCAGCGTCTTGAAGGTCTCAAACATATTTTTCAGAAGCGGGTTTTTGTCGTTGAAGATGACTTTATTGCAGGAAACGTTCATGCCGACGTTGCCGCCGCCGCAGAAAAGGTCCACGAAGCGGTTGACGTCCGTCGGGAAATGGGGCAGGATCTGCGGGAGAAGCTTGAATTTTCCGCCCGTATAATTCAGCGGCGACTGAATGAGCGATTTCTGGCCGTAGCATTCGCAAACGAAAAGGCGTTCCCGATTGCCCTTGATCTGCGTTTTGCCCGCGTTGAAGGTGCGATATTCCTCGGAAAAAATCTTGACCTTGCCCTTGCGCGAAAGAATGCGCATGATGTCGTCGTCGCTGATCTTGGCGTTGGAGCGCTCGTTTCCCTTTTCCGCCATATTGTTATAGGAAAGCACGATATAGCGCGCCTTGATGCCCGAAATCAGATCCTCGAACGCCGCCGCGGCGGAAGCCGTGCAATAGTCGCTCTTGAGATGCTGTCTGTCCATTTTCAGCGCGACGCCCTTGACTTCGGGCTTTTCCCAGCGCGCGACGTTTTCAAGCAGATGATAGGCATCGCAATACTGTCTGGAATTGTAGGGCGGGTCGATATAGACGAGATCCGCTTCGATCCGCTTCACGAGCAGATTGGCATCCTCGTTGTAGCATTGATTATTGACGTTATTTTCATTGCTTGCCAGCGGAACGGCAAGCTCCAGCGTACGGTCAAACGATGCGCCCTTGATATACGCGTCGTAATGCCCGCAGGTGTTGGCGATCTTGTCCATCGCGTAGAGCAGGGACGTGATCAGGATCGCGCGCTCGCGCGCGTTGATATTGCCGTTCCTGAAATTGACCTCGATGTCCTCGCGGATGAAGCCGATCTTACGGCAATCACGGAGCGAAAAGAAGGTGTCCGCGAAATGCTCGGACATATAATTCTCCTCCGTCGGCGAAACGGCGTTATAATAGCAGATCAGATTGCGGATCTTTTCCCCGTCGTATTTCTCCGCGCCAAACCATGCGACGTGGCAGATATGATTGAAATACAAAAGATCGTTGGCGATGATCTTTTTATCGGCAAAAGCCGATGCCACGGACCCCGTGCCCGCAAAAATATCCGCGACCGTCGTAACGTCGGGACATTCCGAAGCCACGGTCTGACGGATGAAATGCAAAAGCTTATATTTGTTTCCGAGATAACGGCGGTTGCTGATATTCACGGTTTTGTACGACGGCTCCGCTTCCACGGGCGCATTGTACGCGCGCAATTTCTCCTTCAGCTCGCGCAAAAGCGCGTCATCCCAGATATACCGTCCCTTTTCGCTTACGGGAACGGTGATCAGATTGTGTTTCAGTAAATAGTAAAACGTGGAGCGGCTCATTTGCAGCTCCTTCAAAACCTCCGATGACGTCAATACGACTCCCATCTCATTCTCCTTATGCAACGAATTTCAGTTAATTTTAGACATTATAGCATATAAGAAGCCTTTTCGCAAGTGTTTTCGGAAAGATTTTGCCGTTTTTTCGGATGCACTTCTCATTTTGCATCCAATTTCATACAGCCTATACAAAAAGCGCATCCGTGAAAGGACGGATGCGCCGATGATGCTTATTCTTTCTTCGCCTCTGCTCTGTCAGAGAAATATCTTGCCGTCTCGCCGAGCATATTCAGCGCGGCGGGGACAAGCTCCTTGGGGAAGGCGCGGTTGAAGCCCGCCGTTTCAAAATTCAGCGTGCCCTTGTAGCCTGTCTCGCGCAGACCCTTGATAAAGCGGTTCCAGTTGCAAAGACCGACGTAGGGCGACGTGTGCGTATCGTGAACGCCGTCGTTGTCGTGAACGTGGAGCGCGACCAATCTGTCGCCGAGCGCTTCCATGGCGTAGCAGGGATCCAGCCCGAGCAGGATCAGATGACCGACGTCCAGACAGAAGCCGAAGCACTTCTCGCCCGCGATGGCGTTGAGGTCGTCGATATAGCGACAAGCCTCGCGCATATCCGAACAGCACCCCGTATAGATCTTCTTGCTCTTCCAGTCCTCAATCCACATATTTTCCAGACAGCAGACGACGTGATATTGCTTCAGCAAGGGGATCATCGCGGAATAAAATTCGATATTGAGGCGGTATTCCTCCTCCTTGGTCATGGAGGGGAAGCGCGCGCTTCCGTCGAAGCAGGGATGGATGACGATATACGGACAGCCGACCCTTCCGCAAAGCTCGATCGTTTTGTAAATGGCTTTCCGCTGAATCTCTGTCGCCTTGGGACGGCGCGGATAAAAGGACGGGAAGGGCGCGTGGAACTGTCCGAACGAAACGCCGTATTTTTTTGCCGCGTTGGCGTATTCCTTCATCAAAGCCTCGGGCTTTTCTTCATCGTCAAAGAACGCGCAGCTTTTTTCCTCCTGCGCATCCTCCCACGGATAAAAGCCGCAAAGACCGCCGAAGTCGATCGTATCGAAGCCCGCTTCCCGAATCGCCTTTATGCCGGCATCCACGCCGAGAACGTCACAAGCGCCGTCTGTCTGAATACTGATTTTCATAAAAATTTCCTCCTGCCGCCCATGCGGCAATATTGTTTCATGGATATTCCGTATACGTAAATCAAGAAATTTTGACCGTGAAGGTATGCGTGCCCGCACCGAGGGTATGGCTTCCGTCCTCGATTTCCGCCGTTGCCGTCGTACCGTTCGGAACGGTAAAGACGTAGCGGACGGTGTCTCCCTCTCTGTGCCATTCGGAGGCGGCTACGCCGTATTTCGTCTTGACGGAGCCTTTGGCAAAGGCGAGCCTTTCCGTCGTTTTCGGGACGAATCGGATATGCTCGAAGCCCGGCTTTTTCTCGTCGGTCTCAATGCCCGCGACCGTGCCGTAGAGCCAATCTCCCACCGCGCCGTAGGCGTAATGATTGAAGGAATTCATATCCGCGCCGCACAGACTGCCGTCCTCGCGGATGCCGTCCCAATGCTCCCACATCGTCGTCGCGCCGCGCTCGACGGAGTAGAGCCATGAGGGATTTTTCGTCTGGAAGAGGAGCGTATACGCCAGCTCCGCGTATCCGTACGCGGTCAGGACGTGGAGAAGATAAGGCGTTCCCAGAAAGCCCGTCGTCAGGCGGTCGCCGTTTGCACGGATCATTCCGGCAAGCCTATCCGCGTGCGCCTGCGCGTACGCGCTTTCACAAAGACCGAATTGCAGGGTCAGGACGTGCGCCGTCTGCGTGGGAAGCGTTACCATACCGCCGCTGAAAAATTCCGCGCGGATCGCCGCCTTCGTCATGCAAAGCTTTTCCTCGTAATCGGCGGTCTCGTTCTCTCTCATGCCGAGCGCGCGGGAAATGCGGATGAAAAGCTCGGTCGCATACGCGCGGTAGGCGTATGCGATAAAGCCATGGTCCGTACCGCCGCGGCAGCTCTTCGGATCGGGCGCGTCCATGGCGAGCCAGTCGCCGAAATGCTTTCCGCGGATATAGGCTTCTCCCTTTTCATAGGTATAGTCGATCCAGCGCTTCACGGTCACGTACTGCCGCGCCAGGAGCTCCCTGTCGCCGTACAGCAGATACATCTGCCACGGGATGATGACCGCGGCATCCGACCATCCGCAGGCGGGGCTGACCCAATCGAGCCGAGGCACGATCTGCACGATCCTGCCGTCGGAAAGCTGCTCCAGCGACATATCGGAGAGCCATTTGCGGAAAAAGCGGTTGACGTTGAAATTGTAAGCGGCGCAACGCGCGAACACCTGCGCATCGCCCGTCCAGCCCAGCCGTTCGTCTCTCTGCGGGCAATCCGTGGGAACGTCGAGGAAGTTGCCCTTCTGTCCCCAGATGATATTATGATACAGCCTGTTGATCTTTTCGTCGGAGCATTCGAAATATCCCGTTCTTTCCAGATCGGAGTGCAGGACCACGGCGGTAAAATCGTCGGGCTCGAACGCGCAGGGAAGCTCCGTCAGACGCGCATAACGGAAGCCGTAGAACGTAAAAGCGGGCTTCCACGCACGCGTCTTGCCGTCGCCCGTATAGACGATACGGGACTTTGCCGAGCGATAATTTTCATTATAAAAATTGCCGTCGCGGTCGAGGATCTCCCCGTGATCGATCACGAGCGTTTTTCCCGCGGGGACCGTCAGGGAAAACGAGAGATAGCCCGTCAGATTCTGCCCGAAATCGAGAACCGTTTCGCCCTTCGGCGTATGGATGACGGCGATCGGCTTCAGCCTCTCCTGCTCGGCGATGATCTCGCCCTCCTGCGGAACGAGAATCTTTTTCGGGTGTTCAAGGATGCGGACGCCGTGCGTCTTCTCCTCGAAGGTTTCGTCGTATACGTCGCCCTGATAGAGATTGCAGGAGCGGTACTTCGTTTCCTTTGCCGTCCAGCCTTCGTCCGTCAGCAGAAGCTCCTCGGAGCCATCCGCGTAAACGATATGCAGGGAAGCGATCAGCGCGTATTCGTCGCCCGATATTTCGGGTGTCGTCCAGGTCTTTACGGGGGTGACGCCCTGAAAGCCGTAGGGCATTCTCCAGCCCTGCGCGACCGTGACCGAAAGCGTGTTTTCCTCTTGCAGGTATTGGGCAATATCGTATTTCTGATACTGCACGCGGTGCTGATACGCCGTCCAGCCGGGCGCGAGAGGCCAGCTGATCTTCTCGCCGTTGATGCGCGCTTCGTAAACGCCGAGCGCGGAAACGCAAAGAACGGCGCTTTTGACGGCACCCTTGAGGCGGAACGGACGAAAAAATTCCGTCGCGGAGGTTTTTTCCTCAAAGCAGGGCATCAGCCAATTGGCTGAAAAAATGGGGTCTGTCATAAAATTCCATTCCTTTCCGACCGCGGGAAGCGGTCACGCAAAAGTAGGTTTTCCGATGACATTATATCACGGCGGAGTGTGAAAAACAAGTCCCGCGCGCGATTTTTCAAGGGAATGCCAGGGCTCACGCATGAAAATTTTTTGTTTGTCAACCGTGTCTGTAATCACAAGAAAAGTTGAGTTTTTAAAAGAAAAAATCTTTCATTACAGCTTTCTACGGGGCAATTTCTATAGAACACCTCATCCACCTCTCAACTGCGTTGAGAGGTCCCCCTTCTCCCACTGGAGAAGGCTTTTAACCCTATATCAAGATTTCCTTTTTTGGAAAAATAAGGTTTCATGCGTGAGCCCTG
>JAFQOX010000092.1 GCA_017412045.1 Clostridia bacterium | reverse complement strand
TTCTACGGGGCAATTTCTATAGAACACCTCATCCACCTCTCAACTGCGTTGAGAGGTCCCCCTTCTCCCACTGGAGAAGGCTTTTAACCCTATATCAAGATTTCCTTTTTTGGAAAAATAAGGTTTCATGCGTGAGCCCTGAAGGGAATGCAATGGAAACTTGACTTTTTTGCTCCGCCGTTATATAATATGGATATGAAAAAAAGGAGGGCTACGGTATGAAATCACTCCGTATCATTCAGACGAAAATTCCGATCGGTATCGAGAAGCCGATCCGTTTTTTGCACATCACCGACACGCATATCACGCGGGACGATCCTTCGGGAGGGCGCAGACGGGAAGCCGTTTTCAACGTGGATTACGAGAATTGCGCCGAGGACTATTTTCTGCAAGCGATCGCCTACGCCAAAAAGGAGAACATCCCCGTTTTGCATACGGGCGATATGATCGACTTTTTGTCGAAGGGAAATTTTGATTTTATGGACCGATGGTTCGCCGATCTGGACTATATGTACGCGGCGGGCAATCACGACTTCTGCCATTGGGTCGGACGCGCAAAGGAGGATTACGCATACAAATGGGAAAAGATCAAGGAGATCGCGCCCCACGTGAAGAGCAATCTGTATTTTGATTCCCGCGTGATCGACGGCGTGAATTTCGTCACGCTGGACGACTCCTATTATTTGATTTCCGACGCGCAGACCGAAATGCTCCGCGCGGAGGCGGCGAAGGGATTTCCGATCGTACTCGCCATGCATACGCCTCTGTATACGAAAGCGTTTGCCGATGCGGTGATGGAGAGCAATCCCTGCGCCTACGTGACGGGCGCGCCTGAGGAATTGCTCGCTCGCTATCCCGAGGACCGCAGAAAGCAGCAAACGCCCGACGAAGCCACCTTACGCGCCATGCAATATATCAAGGACGAGCCGCTGATCCGCGCCATCGTGACGGGCCACGTGCACCGCAATCTGGAGGACACGGTCGCAGGTAAGCCGCAGATCGCCACGAGAGGAAGCTACGAGGGAGACGTCCGCGAATGCATCCTTTGCTGAACCATGCCATCGCAAAAATCCCGCAAACCGAAGCAAAACGGTTTGCGGGATTTTTATTTCAATGAAATCGAGATGCCTTACGCAGCACCTGCCCTCAATCAGAAGATCCCCGGCATGATGCGCGCGATCAAAATACCCGCGCCGAAGGAAACGGCGTTCGCGATCAGCGCGTAAAGGACGTAGAACGCTTTCGTTCTCTGCTTTTTGACAAAGTGATTCATGCACAGCGTGTAAAGAACGGCTTCCATCGCAAATACCGCCAGTTCCAGCGCAATATACGCCAATGCAAAGGCAAGCTGTCCCGAGGTATAGTTGATCAGATTCAAAATCACGTTCAGGACGATCTGCGTCAGTGTATTCACGCCGGCAAGAAGGAGAAGCGCCTTTTTTTCCAAAAAGCCGAAAAGAAGTGCGACTGCCATTTCGATCAGGATAGTCAGCACGATCCGAACGGTAAGGCTTTCGAGCTCCTGCTTCCATTGGTACGATCTGTAGGCGTTGAGGCGGTCGTCGTTTGACAGCTCTCCGTCATAATCCGCAGAGCCGATCTCCGTGCCGTTCATATCGACGGTGTAATAGGTATCGAAGGCGTACCGCTTACAGATTCCGCTGACCGCGAAGGTATCCGTTTCGGGATAATAAAGAAGAATTTTGAAGGTGCCGGGCGGATAATAGATCCATCCAAATTCCTTATTTTCATTGACCTGCCAGGCGCATTGCAGAAAATAGAATCCGTCTGCATCCTCGTATTCGACGAAGGCGCGCCAAATATCAAGGTCAAGATTTCTGTTGTAAATATGTTCTTCATTTCCGTCCCACACGCTCTGCGGCCCCGTGCTCGGCTTTTGGGAGATCAGCGTCGCATAGCACAACTCGTCGCCCATATTTTCAAAGCGCACGCGCACCGACGGTTTCGGTCCCATGTCCGCGTTCACCGCGAGAGGCAAAAGGATTACCGCGGTACACAGAAAAAGGAAAATCGCGGTCATCTTTTGAAGCATTGGCTTTTTCATGGTTTTTATCTCCTTTCACAATGATCCATGATGGTTTTGACACGTAAAAATCCGTTTATCCGATCGGTTCTCATCGCAGAATACGCCCTTACGAGGCAATGTCGTCAACTTAACGTTGACAACATTGCAGTGATATATTTCGCCATAGGCGAAATGTGATATTTGGGCTCTGCACAAGTGATATTCGCGCTATGCGCGAGTGATATATTCCGCCGATAGCGGAATGTTAAGGTAGAAATTCGCTATACGAATTTCAAAATTATTATATTTTTTCTTAAGTTGACGACATTGCCTTACGAGGGCCTGCTGAAATATTCCTCCAGATCGCGGACGGTGAACGCGCCGACCTCGTCGGAGATCCACGTGTTACCGACGGCGGACATCTCTCCGTCGGGACGGTCCCCTCCGTTTTTGTAAGGCTCGCAGACCACGCCCTGCGCGGTTGCGCTTTCATATTCCAAATTGAAACGGTCGTACACCACGCGGAACGAATAATTTTCCTGCTCCAGGTTTTTGACGATATAAAAGCCGTCGATATATTTGTGCGTGGAATACAGCTTTCCGTTATCCAAAAGCGTATTCTCGCAGCAGGAATAATAGCGATCGCCGTTTTTGAAGGTGATCATCGGCTCCAGGCTGTTTTCGGTGATCACCACGTCAGCAACGCCCGTGCCGATCTTGGATGCCAGAAAGCCGTCTGCGTTCCGAATCTCGATCTGAAAAAAGATCACGCGCGATACCGAAAACGTCTCGTTCGGATTTAACTGATAATAAACGACAGTTTCCGCGTTTTCCGACGGAGGCTCTGCCGCGCCACCCTCGGGGCGTTCGGAATCCTCTCCTATAAGAGGGTTATCATATCCGATATCGGATATGATCGAAAAACCGTACGGTTTTTCGGCGCTGCCCGTGCTTGCGGCGTACAGCGTGATGCCGTTGCCGTTTGTATAACGAGCGGTGCGGTTTGCGCTTTCAGTATCGGAAAGCATTTTGATCGCCGCATAGTAATTCAGCATATCGATGCTCTCGATGGTCAGTGTTCCCTCCTCGGTTGTGAGCCACGGAGGGCGGTTCTGAGAGTTCGTATCCTGAGGCTTCTTGTTTCCGGGTCCTTTACTGTTCGCGCGGAAGAAAAAGGCGGGAACGGTGAGCCACAGTCCGACCGCGAGCAGCAAGCACGCCGCAACGGCGGAAGCCCTGCGAACAAAGCCGCGCATACCAACGGATTTTTTCGCCCGTACGTATCGCTTCAGCTTGTCGGCATCGTCGATCTCGAGGGCGCGCGTCAAAATTTCCTCGTCCACGTCGGCAAGATGATCGGACAATTTTTCACTTTGAACGTTTTTCAAACCGAAATCCCCTCCTTTTCCAATAATTTTTTCAGTTTTTTGCGCGCGCGGCATAGCTTGACCGAAACGCGGTTTTCCTCCAGACCGAACCGCTCGGCAAGGCTCATCACTGATTCAAGATAGACGTATCGGCGGACGAAAAGGATCTCCGTTTCGGGATCCAGTCCGCGTATGAAGTCGGAAAGAACGGCGCGAATCATCGCGCTTTGCTCCGCGTGAGCACCGAACGGCTCCTCTGCGGGGAGACACTCCTCCAGCTCGGCAAGCGTGACCGCATAGCCGCCGTTTCTCTTCCGCACGGTATTGTGACGGAATCTGTCGATGCCGATCCGTCTGGCGATCTTGCAGACGTAGGCGGAAAGATTCTTCGGTCTGTTTGGCGGTATGCTGTTCCATACCGCGAGCAAAACGTCGTTTGCGCATTCCTCTATATCGCAACCGTCGCTCAGAACTTCCTTGATGATTCCCGTATACAGACGGAAATATTTGCGGGATATTTCATCCAGCGCAGACTCCGTGCGCTCAAATAGCAATTCGATTATTTTCTGGTCATCCATGATGCTCCCTTCCGTGATGATCGGCACCGCGCGCTTGGTACCTTTTATTATATCAAGTCGTAAAATTTTTGTAAATATGTCACGGGCATAAAATTTTTTTGAAAATTTTATAAATCAAGCGGCAAAAAAGGGGAATGGAAGCCTCGCCCGATAAAAAGCAACCATCCGCGGCGATTCGCCGCTGAATTTCCGTTTATCTCATCAAAAGGTAATGTGCTCGGTGGATAATATTTGACAAGCCCCTTGCAAGCGCGCGGAATATCTGCTATAATAAAAGTGATATTTATTTTTGATTCGAAGGAGGAATTTTTTATGCCGCCCCAGGTTTCCATTCGATTGATCTCGTCGCTCGAAAGCTGTTTCATGGATGAAAGGCTTGAGGACAAAAAGGAAAGAACGCATTTTCTGATGTATCGGAACGAGAAGCTTTCCTTCCAGCTTGCCTGCGTGAACGAGAGAAACGACAATCCCGACGTTCCCTATTTCTATCTTCGCATGAAAGGCGCGCTCGCGCCCTACGTCCGTGTCAGGGAAGTCGTCTGCGTACCGAATCACTACCCCGCAACCCCGCAGAATCACGACGAAAATTATCTGCGCACGGCGCCGGGGCTTTATCCGAATATGCTCCGTCCCCTTCACTATAAGGGCTATAATTACAAGCGCTACGTCAATATTGACGAGGGCTTCATCCGTCTGCCCCAGGGCAACTTGCGCGCGCTCTGGATCGACGTGGTCATTCCCGAGGACGTTGAGGTTCCGACCGAGGAAACGGCGCTGACCTTCACGCTCTATTGCAGAGAGTACGAAATGGCGCAGACGACCGCGTATATCCGCGTTTCCCCCGTCAAGCTTCCCAAGCAGAAGCTCATTCATACGGAGTGGTTTTACTGCGACTGTATCGCGGAGGCGCATCGTGCGGAGGTATTCTCCGACCGTCATTTCGATCTGATCGAGCAATATATCGCCACCGCGGTGGAAAACGGAATCAATATGATCATGATGCCCGTTTTCACGCAGGAGCTGGATACCTACGTCGGCGGTGAACGTCTGACGACACAGCTTCTCGGTATTACCGTCAAGCCCGACGGCGCGTACGAATTTGATTTTACCCTGATCGACCGCTGGATCGATATGTGCGAGCGGCTCGGCGTCGGATACTACGAGATCCCGCACTTCTTCACGCAATGGGGCGCAGAGCACGCGCCCAAGATCATCGCGACGGTGGACGGCGGGCAGAAGCGCATTTTCGGCTGGGAAACGGACTCCATGGGTGAAGAATACGGTAAATTCCTCGCCGCCATGATCCCCGCGCTCGTGGAGCATTTCCAAAAACGCGGCATCGACCGCCGTTGCTTCTTCCACATCTCCGACGAGCCGAATCTTCGCAATCTCGAGAAATATCTCGCCTGCAAGGAAAGAGTCGCGCCCTATCTGAAGGACTATCACATCATCGACGCGCTCTCCGATTTCGAATTCTATAAGCTCGGCGTTCTGGAGAAGCCGATCCCCGGTATTCCGAGCGTACAGGAATTTCTGGACCACGATATCCCCGGTCTCTGGGTCTACTATTGCGGCGCGGGCGGTAAGAAGGTCATTACGGACCGCTATCTCTCCATGCCGATGGCAAGAACGAGAATCCTCGGCGTACAGCTCTATCTGAACCGCATAGAGGGCTTTCTGCATTGGGGCTACAACTACTACCACAATCAGTTCTCCTACGATTACGTGGACGTTCTCGGTTGCTCCGACGGCGAATATTTCGCGCCTGCGGGAGATGCCTTCCTCGTATATCCCGGCACGGACGATACCGTTTGGGAAACGATGCGTCTGAACGCCATGCGCGAAGCGATGGACGACGTCCGCGCGCTGGAGCTTGCCGAATCCGTCCTCGGCAGAGAAGCGGCTGTCGCACTCGCACAGGAGGGCTTGTCAGAGCCGCTGACGTTCTTCCAATATCCCCGCGAGGGCGAATATCTCCTGAATCTCCGCGACCGTATTTTGCTCGCCGTGGAAGAAAAGCTGCAATAATATTTTGTTTTGATCAATATTTTTCATTTTTTGTCATAATATGATTGTAAAACCACATACTTTATGATACAATATAAGTGACCGTTTCCGATCATGCGGGAACGGTCACAAAAAATTTCGGAAATCAAAATTTTGCCAAAGGAGAAAAATTATGTCGACTTTTGAAAGCTTGCTTTATCATGGCTTGACAGCTCGCATGGAAGCGCCCGGTCTGTACGGTGCGTGGCACATCGTTTCCATTTTGCTGACGGTCGCGCTGACGGTATGTATGGTCAGATTTTTCCGTGACGCAAAGGACAGCACCATGCGTACGCTGGTTTTCGTCGGTTGGATCCTGATGGTCCTTTTTGAGATCGGCAAACAGCTGATCGGCGCCATGGAATACGACGGCACGACGCTCACGTGGTCGTATTACTGGCATTGGTTCCCCTTCCAATTCTGCTCCACGCCCATGTATACCTTCCCCTTCGTTTTTCTGATGAAGGATTGCAAATTCCGCCGCGCGATCATGGCGTATATTGCGACCTTCTCTCTGTTTGCGGGGATTATCGTTATGATTCTGCCCACCACGGTTTTCGGTACGCGCATTTTTACCAACGTACAGACGATGGTTCATCACGGACTCCAGGTCGTTTTCGGCGTATACATGGCTTCCTATAACCGCCATCACCTCGGCAAGCGTTTCTTTGCGTGGTGTATGATGGTTTTCGGCGGCTTTTCTGCCGTGGCAATGATTCTGAATCTCACGCTTTATCCCATTGTGAAGGAGAACAGCCCGGATTTCAATTTGTTTTACATCAGCCCCTTTGTCAACAATGACCTTCCCGTGCTTTCGGCTATCTATCCGAAGGTCCCCTATCCCGTATATTTGATTATCTATATAGGCGGTTTTACGCTGGTTGCGGCCATCGTATACGCCATAGAGAAAGGAATCGCAGCGCTCATGCTCCGCAAACATAAACGTGCCAAAGACCATATCTCCCATTAAATCCGGAAAATTTCTGCTACCCGCAACCGTATGCTTCGTTGTATGGCAGCTGACCGTCGTTTACCTCATGTACAACGTCGCGTTTTCTCTTTTTTCTTATATCTGCGTCATCTCGTCCTGTCTGTTTTGTGCTCTGCTCGCAGACAAATCCCGATCATGGCTCTTTACCTTGCTCGGATTGCTCGGAACGGTGGGCGCGGACCTTTTCCTCGTTTTTATCCCCGTTCAGCTCCGCGTCCCCGGGATGATCTTCTTTTGCGGCGCGCAGCTGGCGTATTTCGCCCGTATCTATTCCGAGGATAACAATCCGCTTCGTAAGCGTGTCCACCTGATTCTGCGGATTTCCGCCTCCGTGATCGGTCTGATCGCCACACCTCTCGTGCTCGGATCCCGTGTCGATGCGGTAGCGGTGCTCTCCATTTTCTATTATGCCAATCTGATCTGTAACGTACTTTTCGCGTTTCTGAATTTCAGAAAATCGTGGTTGTTCGCGCTTGCGCTGCTGGCGTTTATCCTTTCGGATACGATACTCGGCTTCCAGTGCCTCAGCGATTACTTCCTGATCCCCAGAGGCTCCTTTATCTATTACGCCGTTCATTTCGGAAGAAGGCTTTTCTATCCGCTCTATATCATTTCCCAGATCACGATTCCGCTCAGCGTCGTTTTCGGAAGGCTGAACGATGTTCAGAGTAAGAAAGCGGTCGTTTCCGATTAAAATAGATGCGCTGATTTCCCGCGGATCAGAAGGATGAACGAAAATTTACAAGACTGACATTCGCGTCCAACCCAAAAAGTAAATGCTGTTGCCCGCATTTCCTCATGGCAACAGCATTTACTTTTTTCACTATGCTTCGAATATGAAAAAGATAAGATTTTTCATATTCAAAAATCTTATAGCAAAAAATGTTTTTGCGCTGTAAACAGACGGGATTTTTTACAAAATATTTCCCTTTGATAAGGGGGAACGACGTACTTTTTCTTTCTTTAAAAGAAAAAGTACCAAAAAGAAGTAAACCAGCGTGCCGCTGGACTGCTTGTGCGTATGGGAATTGCATACCGCAAAGCCCACTCGCTCTGCGCGAAAGCGTGCCGATGGCACACGTTTCGCTT
>JAFQOX010000091.1 GCA_017412045.1 Clostridia bacterium | reverse complement strand
GTTTTTTAGCAAAATTTATGGAAAACAATCCCTCAGTCACTACAGCGAAGCAAGCTTCGCTGTCCGGTGACAGCTCCCTACATTCAATGCAATTGAATGTGCACAACGGGAGCCTTTTGAATTGTTCTCTTAAAGTGCAAAGTTTTAGATGGGACAGCATAGTAGGGGCGACCTGTGGTCGCCCGCAAAAGGAGAATCGTTTCGGATTCAATCAATAGAAGTAAAAAATGCAATTTATTGTGTTTTTATACGGGCGAACGTACAGCCAAATTGGCTGTGCGCCCCTACGGTTTCCTTTCCGTTTTCAGAGTGTTGACAGATTTTCAAACAAGAATTTATCTTAAAAAAGTAAATGCTGTTGATCAAAATTATCATTTTCTTGACAAATTGCTTGCGGAATGCTATACTGAAAGATATAATAAATGAAAGAAATGAGAAACATATGTATTCACGCGTTTACGTAGAAATTACCGATATTTGCAACCGCAATTGCTCCTTCTGCCCCGGCACGAAGCGCGCGCCACGTCGGATGAGCGAGGCGGAGTTCCGTATCATTGCAGAAAAATTGAAATCGGTCACGAAATATTTATATTTTCACGTGATGGGAGAGCCTCTGACCCATCCGCTCCTGACGGATTTTATCCGCATTGCGCGGGAGAGCGGCTACCGCCCCGCCATTACGACCAACGGAACTCTGCTCGCAAAACGCGGTCGGGAGATCGTGGAGGCGGGGATCTATAAGGTCAATATCTCCGTTCACAGCTTTGAGAGCGGTGAGCGCGAGGATTATCTGAAATATATCGGCGACTGTCTGGACTTTGCCGATTACGCAAGCGAGAGGGGCGTGCTGACGGTCCTGCGCCTCTGGAACCGCGGCTATGACGAGGGCAGAAATATCGATACCGTCGCCCTTATGCGCGAGCGATTCCCGAACGAATGGACGTTGGGAAAAAGGGGCGCGCGGATCCGCGACAAGCTGCACTTGGAATACGGAGAGCGCTTCGAGTGGCCCGATATGGAGGCAAGCGACCGAGGAAACGAGGTCTTTTGCTACGGACTCAAGGATCATTTCGGCATTCTTTGCGACGGAAGCGTGATTCCCTGCTGTCTGGACCGCGAGGGCGCCGTCACGCTCGGCAATATTTTCGACGAGGGCGTGAGCGCAGAGGAAATTCTGGCATCGCCGCGCGCGGTCGCCATGCGCAAGGGCTTCACCGAGAGAAGGGCGACCGAGGAGCTCTGCCGCAAATGCGGTTACGCGCGCCGATTCGGAAAGTGAGCGAAAAAAAGAAGTTTTTTTCATATCAATATAAATATGAGGAGGTTTTTTTATGTTTGAAAACGAATACGTCTCTTGCACACTGCCAAGACAAAAAAGCATCGCGCTGATCGCGCACGACAACAAAAAGCAGGAGATCATTGATTGGTGTCTCGCCAACAAGCAGATCCTGGAGCACCATTTCCTCTGCGGAACGGGAACGACGGCAAAAATGATCGCGGATAAAACGGGACTTCCGATCCGCGGCTATAACAGCGGCCCGCTCGGCGGCGACCAGCAGATCGGCTCCCGCATCGTGGAGGGCAGGATCGATCTCGTGATCTTCTTTTCCGACCCCTTGCAGGCGCAGCCGCACGATCCCGACGTGAAGGCGCTGCTCCGCATCGCGCAGGTGTACGACATCCCGATCGCCAACAACCGCTCCACCGCGGACTTCATCATCACGAGTCCCTACATGGAGAGCGAATACACGAGAAAGCTGATCAATTTCCGCCACAATATCCAGATGCGCGCAAGCACCATGAGCGAGGAGAGCTGACGTGAAGATTCTGAAAAAACGAGCGCTTCTGCTGATCCTTCCGCTTGCGGTTGCGGCGTGCTGTCTGCTTTTCGCCCTGACGGTCAATCTCATCGTGATCGGCACGGTACGGCGGGATATTGACGAGGTCTTTTCGGAGGAAACGCCCGTCTGCGCGGTCGTTCTCGGCGCCAAGGTGCACGAGGGCGGCAGGCTTTCCGATATGCTGCGCGACCGTATGGATACCGCCATCTCGCTGTATCGGAACGGAAGCGTGCAAACGCTTCTTCTGTCGGGCGACGGAAGCGGCGAGTGGAGCGAGGTCAAGTATATGAAGCTCTACGCGATGGAGCAGGGCGTTCCCGAGGAGGCGATCTTAGAGGATCCCGAGGGCTACTCCACCTATGAAACCATGCACAGAGCCAAGCACGTTTACGGCTTGGAAAATATCATTGCCGTTACGCAGAAATATCACCTTTACCGTGCGATGTATATCGCGCGCGATATGGGGATGAACGTCAAGGGCGCATCCGCCGATCTGGATGTTTATTCCGGACAGCTTTATCGGGATTGCAGAGAGATTCTTGCGAGAATCAAGGATTTCGGACTCTGCCTTTTCCACTGATGCCGAAAGAGCAAGAATGAAGGATATTCCTTTATTCTTGCTCTCAACTTGTCAATAAAGTCAGTTAAAAAATTCAGTTTCGTCAATTTCGCTAAAAGATGAGATGCTAAAAAGCCTTCCTCCGGGAGGAAGGCCGAGTTTACGAGGCGGAAGGAGCCCGCGTGCAAATAAGGCTTTTGAAAAAGTTCTGTTTGCGTACAATTTTACACTTGCAAACAGACAAATCCAATCCAAAATTCTTGAATCACGCACTCTCCCTCAGTCTTTTGCTTC
>JAFQOX010000090.1 GCA_017412045.1 Clostridia bacterium | reverse complement strand
ATTGAAGATTTTCGCAATGGTTTTGTATTTGATGGAAACAAGAACCCATTGCCTCCCTCTGCACATTATGCGAAGCATAATGTAGGAGGTGTCAACCGCATGGTTGACGGAGGGAGAGAGAACCCACTAAACAAGAATTTACCGAACCGCATCGCGCGCAAACCGAATGCCGCCAAACATGACGGCATTCGGAAAAAAATCATTTTTTCTTTTTCTTGGCTTTGTCAACGTACTTCAAAACCGATTGGTACGGCATGAGCATACCCTCGTTCATGCTGTTGCCGAGCTTCTTCTTCACGTTTTCGGAGGAGAGAAGCGCGCCGACGAGGTACATCTTCAGCATGGTCGGCCACTTTTTCTGCGGGAAGTCGTACTGACCGTGCTCTTTATAGAATTGGTGGTCGGCCTTCATCATGCCCTGCATGAGCCAGATGAGGTCGCGGAATACCTTCATGCCGCCGACGCCGTAGAAGTTCTGCGGCGGAACGTATTTGTTTTGCAGCGAATAACAGAGCGTTTTCGCCAATTTGTCGATCTCCTCGTTGGGATCGTTTTCATCGGTCGCCACGCCGACGAGGAAGTTTCCGCCCACCTGCGCGCGCGCCTCGAGAATCGTTTGCAGGTTCTTTTCCGCGCTGTACTGACCGCTGACGAGATAGCCCATCGGCATACCCATCGTCACGGTGCGGTGACCGTTGCAGAACTGTCTGTCGTCGTAAAGCTTGAACGATGCGCCCATCGAGTGATCCTTGACCGTAAAGGCGTAAACGATCGCCTCTGCCGTTTGCAGATCCTCCCGTAAGAAGGTATCGAAGCCGTCGTTATAGATGCATTTGCCCGAAACCGCGCAGTTGAAGCAACCGAGGCATCCGCCCTTGAAGGGGTATTCGCGGATATTGACGACGCGGGTCCTTCTCGGAAGCACCGCACGGAAGCGCGCGATCATGCCCGCCAGCCGGACGTCGTCCTTCTCCATATTGGTGATGACGACGACGTCGCCGGGCTTGTCCTTGACGCTTTCTGCGGGAACGTCCGCAGGCAGACGGCTCGCGGGAAGCACGGAGGGAGAAAAGGTCTCGTACGCCTCGTTTTTCACGCTCCAGAGCACGAAGCGGAAGAAATCAATCGCCTCCTTCTGTCCCTTTTCCGTCAGAAGGTCGTCCATGTCCGCGGACAGTCCGCGGATATACAGAAGCCCCAGATCCATGCAGTTATCCTTGATATAGGCGTGCGCCGTCACGTCGTAGAAATGCTTGGAGGTAGAAAGCTGTGTCGCGTATTTGCCCTTGAGAGTGATGCCGTTTTCCTTGATCAGTTCAATGAAGCGATGCAGCTGATAGGGCGCGATAAAGGTATAGACGGGATAGGAAAAGAGGATCAGATCCGCCTGTGCCAGCGCCTTTTCCGCAGGGGAAAAATCCTTTTCCAGCGCGCGGATCCGCTGACCGACGTGCAGGACCTCGAAGGTATGGCGGTCGGACCACAGCTTTTCCAGATAATTGACCGTCTGAAGGGTGATGCTGTACTTCCCCTTCGGACTGCCGTTCAGAACCAGAATATGCATATGCGTTTTCCTTTCCGTATGATGCTGATTCGATCATTTCGATCGGATGAAGATCACTTAAAAAACAAATTCTTGTTTGAAAATCTGTCAACACGCTGAAAACGGAAAGGAAACCGTAGGGGCGCACAGCCAATTTGGCTGTACGTTCGCCCGTATAAAAACACAATCAATTGCATTGTTTACTTCTATTGATTGAATCCGAAACGATTCTCCTTTTGCGGGCGAACACAGTTCGCCCCTACTACCTCAAAATGTCAACTTTTAAGTGGGACAACATACTACGATGCGCTTTCCTTTTTCCGCGCATCGACAGAATGATAAACAAGAATTCATCTCCACTGTTACGTATCAAACAAAACCCGGATTATTTGCTCCAAACCTTGATTCGGTTTTTACCCGCTCCCAGTCCCTCGATCGGGCCTGCGGTGGGATTCTCGCCGCGCGCGTTGCCGAGCATATCGGTATTCACGCAGACGGGAGAGCCGTCGGGATTCTCAAAGCGCTCCTCTACCAGACGGGGCAAGCCGAGATATTCGGAGGTAATGACGTCCGTTTTCATGCCGTCGAAGGCTTCGTCCAGCGTGATCTCCAGATAGAGTCCGTCCTCCTCCTCGACCACCTGCACCTCGGAAGCCACGGAGGAAAGGAACGCGCCCTTTTCCCTGTCGTAAGCGGGCGCGCCGTCGCCGTAATAGTTGTTGGCGAGGTATACGGGCTGTTTTTCGCGCATGAAATATTCCACGTCGCCCTTGCCGTGCTTCTTGACGAGCTCGATATATTCCTCCAGCGAATCGGGATAGCCGTTATAGAACGACGTGCCGGGGAAATACTGCGTGCTCGGCTGGGTCATCGTATTGAGGAAGATATTGTTATAGAAGCGGTCGTCGCCGCCGTATACGAGCGCGGTTCCCTTGATATCCGTGGAGTGTCCGTAATGGTAGGGCGTGGAGCGTTCGATGACGTCGTAGCGGTAGATACCGCCGCAGAAAAGATTATGAACGTAAGCGCCGCCCTGCGCCGCGTTCAAGAGGCAGTATTTTGCCGCAAAAATATTATTATCCACGAGGTGAGGGCCGTGGGTGACCTCAAACCAGATGTCCTTGAAATTATGATGGTAGACGTTGGCGTAAACGTGAACGCCCTGCGCCTGCCAGTCGAACCAGGAGCCCATCGTGCAATGGTGGATGTTATTGTGGTGGATCTGCGTGTCGATCGCCGCGTGGAGCTTGATGCCCGCGATCTCGTAGCCGAAAAATTCGTTTTTGGAGCCGATATTATAAATTTCGTTGCCGTAGATCTCGGAGAACGCGCCTCCGAGGTGTCCGACGATGCCGTTCTGACCGCAATCGTAGATCACGTTGTTGCGGATGATATGAGAGCCGACGGTTTCCTTGCTCCAGCCGATGCGCTTTGCCGCGAAAACGGTCTCAAGCTGTGTCTGATAGCCGGGCTTTCTGTAGTAAGTGGTAGCCGCGTTATCACCCGTAGAGATCTCCTTGCCAATGCTGATCGCGCTGCAACGGGCGTCGTGAACGGTATTGTTCTCAATGATCCAGCCCTTCGCCCAATGCGCGCCGATGATGCCGAACTGCTCCGTCGTGGGAGGCGCCCAGGTCGTTGCGCACTGCGCCATTTCAAAGCCGCGAACGGTGATATAGTTGAGTCCCGTCTTTTCGGGATAGAAACAGCATTTTCTGACGTTGATCTCCACGGTCGCCTCGTTGGGATCGGTGTCCGCGAAAAATACGGTAAAGACGGTCTGATCGTCGTAGACCTTGGCATCCCAGAGCATTTCACCCTCTGTGGGTTCCTTCAAGGTATTGATCTCTCGGATCGCCGTTCCGTTCAGATAAACCATGCCCGTGTGGCAGGGATGATCGAGAGAACGGATCATCCAGTCGCCGTTGACCTCCGTCGCGTAGGGGTTATAGTCGCCGAAAATCTCGTTATCCACGGAGGCAGTCCATTTGCCGTCCTCGGTCTTTGTCCAGCCCGTCAGAATTTCGGAGCCCTTGACGACAGCCTTTTCGCCCTCTGCGGCTTGATAAACAATGCGTCCGAGCTCGCTTCTCGCGCCGTGCTCGGGCTTGACCCACTCGCGGTAAACGCCCTCGTGAACGGTGACGGTGTCGCCCTCATCAGCAACCTTCGCCGCGCGGGAGATCGTCAGAAACGGCTTCTCCACCGTGCCGGGGTTTTTATCGCAACCGTGCTTTGCAACGTGATATTCTCTTGCCATAATCTTTCTTTCCTTTCGTTTTTCTTATTTTCTTTCACCGTGAGGCACAAAAAAAGCCTCGCGGTTTCTCATTGGTATCATTATAACATCTTTTTCGAAAGGATTCAAGATGAAAACCGATTTTTAGCGACGGCATTTATTGATCGAATATCAATAACGTGAGTTCGATGAAAAATCGGAAAGATAAATTCTTGTTTGAAGGTCTGTCAGCGCTCCAAAAACAGAGAGGCTGTTAGCCTTCCCTTGCGAGGGAAGGGGGACCTCTCAACGCAGTTGAGAGGTGGAAGGGTAGTTGATACATGCATCGATCTTCTTTCTGTCTATGATCATAAGTAAAAACCTCAACTTGTCACAACGGACATAACGAATATCAATCCTTTCATT